>JAEZAA010000302.1 GCA_023430625.1 Pseudomonadota bacterium | reverse complement strand
CCGGTCCGGGCTTCTTGGTGACATTATTCAGTCAGGGACCCTCTTCGTCGGTGGCGCGGAAACCGGCTGGCCTAACCGAGCGCCTTTCGGGGAGGATGGTGCGCGCTACAGTCTCTTCAAGAGCTGGGCCGATTCGCGCACGCCCATGGTCTACGTGGGCGCCAATGACGGCATGCTGCATGGCTTTGACGCAACGATTGGGATGAATGAGAGCGGACGGGAACGTCTGGCCTATATTCCAAGTCATCTATTCTCCAGCGAGCCAGGCGCTGGATTGCACGCATTGACGGACCCAGCCTATGAGCACCGGTATTATGTGGATCTCACTCCGGTGGCAGCGGACCTTTATTTTGCTGCCGCCTGGCACACGATTCTGGTTGGTGGGTTAAGAGCGGGCGGCAAGGGTTACTTTGCGCTGGATGTCACGGATCCCGATCAATTCACCGAGGCGAATGCTGCCGAGTTGGTGCGGTGGGAGTATCCGGCAGGGGAAGCTGACAGCGATATGGGTTATAGCTACAGCCGCCCGGCCATCGCCATGATGAACAATGACACCTGGGCGGTGATCTTTGGCAATGGCTATGAGTCCGAGACCGGAGAGGCGGTGTTGTACCTGCTGATGATCGACGGCGCCACCGGGGCTCTTGGCGAGGTGAAGAAGCTGCGCACAGGGGCTGGGTCCGCCCTTACGAAGAATGGCTTGGGGAGTCCTGCAGTCCTGGATCTGGATGGCGACTGGCAGGCAGACCGGATTTACGCCGCCGATCTACAGGGCAATCTGTGGGCGTTCGATGTGTCGGCGTCCGATAGTGCGCAGTGGGGCGTGGCGCATCAGAACGATGCCGGTCAGGATGTGCCATTGTTTCAAGCCACGGATGCTACGGGTAAGCCGCAGCCGATCACGGTGGAACCGGTCGTGGAGCTGAATCCAGTCGACGGGGCGGAGCCCAATGTATTTGTCATGGTTGGGACCGGCCAACTGCTCACGGCTGGCGATCTTGATGCTGCAGCTGCAGGGACTCAGAGCATCTATGGCGTGCGGGACAGTGGTCGCGGACAGTTGAGCCGATCGGACCTTGCCGCGAGGTTTTTGTCTGCGCGCGATGCAACGACGCGGGCAATCACCGGTGATGCAATCGATTGGGATTCAGCAGACGCTGGACAGGGGTGGTACGTGGATCTGTTGTCGCCTGGTGAGCGGGTTGTGAATGATCTGCGGGTTCGTGGCGACACCCTGTTTGTCAGTGCCCTGGTTCCCGCGCCGGACACGGCGGAACAAAGCTGTGATGCGGCTGGAGAAACTTGGTTATACGGCCTGCGCTGGTTTTCAGGCTTGACAGACGCGGAGCCGGTGGTTGATGCCAATAACGATGGCGTGCTGGATGCCAGTGATGTGAATGCCGCAGGCGTGCTACGAGACGGGATTTTCGGCGAGAGCGGATTCCTCGCAAACAAACGCTACACACCGGCGATGGATCGGCCCGGCGGCGTTACGCGGAACAATGCCTGTGGCGGCAGTGTGACCTGCGATGAGATCGAAGATCTGACAGGCGCGTCGCCAGGCCGAACGGCCTGGGTTGAGATTTTTGAAGATTAGGCATTCATTGACAGGGAGCAGCGCCGCCTCTCAGAGATCTGCGCCATCGCAGTTCAATGGTGCCCGGCTGCTGTTCTCATGGATGCCATCGTTATTAGTATCCTGAGATAGCCTGACCCGACCGCCCAGGCTGACAAACAGCATCCGCGCATAGCGGGCGGATCGGCTTTCCGGGCAGTACAACAAACTGCCGTTAGAGCCATTGATCATGCCGCTGGGCTGGTATTGAAGGTAATCCCGATTAAAGGTCCAGAGGCCGCTGGCGTGGGGCGTGAATACCCGCAATAACGGCTCGCTGCTGTCGCGCACCTCGTTACGATCATAATCGGCAAACAGGATGAGGGGTAGGTTCCAATCTGAGGTGCAGTTTGACTGGTCAGCACTGGGACACACCGTCACCAGCTTCTGGCGGCGCATCGATTCCTGGCGGGCGAAGGTGAGCAGGTGCACCATGTCATTCACGGCGGTGGTCATTTGCTGACGTTGCACCAGCGCGGAGTAGGATGGTATCGCCACCGTCACGGCAATCACCAGAATCGCCAGGGTCACCAACAGCTCAATCAAGGTAAATCCATTCATCCCGCGCATTACTTCCTCCCTGAAGCTGGCAAAGAAATTTGTCTGGAAATAGCGAGACCGCCTATTTCCCGTCACCCATCCATGGGCTCGGCCGGTATAATGCCCATCTGATCCAAACATGGCAAATCGGTGGGGGATACATGAGTCGGGTGTTGATTGTGGGTGGCGGTGTCATTGGCATGCTCCTGGCTCGGGAGATGGCGCGGGGTGGTTGGCAGGTATCCCTGTTCGAGCGGGGTGTCTGCGGTCAGGAAGCCAGCTGGGCCGGCGGCGGTATCGTGTCGCCGTTGTATCCCTGGCGTTACCCGTCGGCGGTGACGGCACTGGCGTCCTGGTCGCAGGACTTTTATCCGGAGCTGGCCCAGGCGCTGACCCGCGAAAGCGGTATCGACCCGGAACTCAGTCCGCACGGTTTGCTGATGCTGTCGGTGGCGGACGAGCCCGATGCCTTGCGTTGGTCCGAGCAAAACCAGCGTTGGCTGGAGCCGGTGGGCGCAGAGGTGCTGTACCAGCGGGAGCCACACCTGGCGCCGGGCTTTGAGCATGGTCTGTACATGCCCCAGGTCAGCAGCATCCGCAATCCCCGTTTGGTGAAATCCCTGCGTCAGGCACTCTTGGATTCCGGCCGGGTGGAGCTTTATGAAGGCGCGTCAGTGGACCAGCTGGTGTGTCGGGGCGGCCGGGTGCAGAGCGTGCGGACCCGGCAAGGCGAGTTCACCGGCGACGCGGTGGTGGTGACGTCGGGTGCCTGGACGGGCGGTCTGCTGGAGCCGCTGGGTATCCGGCTGCCGGTCGTGCCGGTGAAAGGGCAGATGATTTTGTTCAAGGCCGCGCCGGGACTGCTGAACGGCATGGTGCTGAAGGATGGCCGCTACCTGATCCCGCGTCGTGACGGTCGGATCCTCTGTGGCAGCACCCTGGAGCACAGCGAGTTTGACAAGTCCACCACGGAAGAAGCGCGTACAGCGTTGCATCGGGTCGCGCTGGAACTGGTGCCGGCGCTGGCCTCCGTCGAGGTGGAGCGGCATTGGGCGGGGCTGCGTCCGGGCTCGCCCGAGGGTGTGCCCTTTATCGGTGAGGTTCCGGGCATGAAAGGGCTTTATGTGAATGCCGGCCAATACCGCAATGGCTTGGTGCTGGCGCCTGGCTCGGTCCGGGTGTTGGCGGATGAGTTACTCAAGCGCCCGTCGGCTATCGATCCCGCACCCTACCGGCTGGAGGGGCGAGTCCAACGCAGTCCAGGAGCCGCGCAGTAGGTTGTGAGAGAGTTACTTATTCCATCCCGAGCTTTTTGAGGCGATAACGCAGCGCCCGGAAACTGATGCCCAGCTTCTTGGCGGCTGCCGTTTTGTTCCAGCGGGTTTCTTCCAGGGCTTTCTCGATGGCCTGCTTTTCAATGGTCTCGAGAAAGTCTTCCAGATTGGCGCCGCCCCTGGAGAGGTCTGCTGCGTCCAGATCGAAGCGGTCGTCGCTGCCCTCCCAGTCGTCTCCCTCTTCCAGGTGAATGTCGTCGGCATCGATGGCCGCGCCATCACACAGGGTGAAGGTGCGTTCGATGATGTTCTCAAGCTCCCGCACGTTGCCCGGAAAGCCATAGTTTTGCAGCTTTTCCATGGCCTTGGGCGTGAAGCGCATGGGCGGCATTTCACAGGCCTCGGTCAGCTGGCGCAGAATGCGGTCGGCCAGCATGGGAATATCTTCGCGCCGCTCCCGCAGGCTGGGCACTTTCAGCTCGATCACGTTGATCCGGTAGAACAGATCCTGGCGAAAGCGGCCTTCTTCAACCTCAATCCGCAAATCCTTGTGGGTGGCACTCAGAATGCGGGTGTCGATGGGAATTTCCCGTTGCTCGCCCACCGGGCGTACGGCTTTTTCCTGAATCACCCGCAGGAGTTTGACCTGCATGGCCAGCGGCAGATCCGCCACCTCGTCGAGGAACAGCGTGCCGCCTTCGGCTGCCTGAAACAGGCCGAGTTTGTTCTCCACGGCTCCGGTAAAACTGCCTTTCTTGTGGCCAAAGAACTCGCTCTCCATCAGCTCGGATGGAATGGCGCCACAGTTGACCGGTACAAAGGGGCGGTCGGCGCGGGGACCATTCTGGTGGATCATGCGGGCCACCAATTCCTTGCCGCTGCCGGATTCGCCGCTGATGTAAATAGGGGCCTGGGAGCGCGCGAGCTTGCGGATCTGGCCGCGCAGCCGCTCCATGACCGGAGACTTGCCGAGCAGATGGTCCTGAATGTCCTGCTCCTGTGACTGACGCTCCTTGGAGTCCTGCGACAGCTTCAGGGCGGTGTTGATCAGCTCCCGCAGACGGTTCAGCTCCACCGGCTTGGACACGAAATCGAAGGCGCCAGCCTTGAGGGCGGAGATGGCGGTTTCAATGCTGCCATAGGCGGTGATGACGGCGACCGGTAACTGGGGCTGGGTCTTCTGAATAAAGGCGACCAGGTCAATGCCGTTGCCGTCGGGCAGGTTCATGTCGGTCAGGCAGAGCTGAAACTGGCCGCGGGCCAGCTCGTCCTTGGCGGCGCCGAGAGTGGCGGCGCTGCGGGTTTCGATACCCATGCGCGCCAGGGTGATCTCAAGCAGTTCGCGAATGTCCGGTTCGTCGTCAACGATAAGCGCCTTGTGAGTCATGATCCGCCTGTTGTCAGGTTGTACGTTGGGGGTGGGCGAAGGTCACGCGGAACTGGCAACCCTGTGGGCGGGGGAGACAATCCAGTTGCGCCTGATTGGCCTCGCACAGCTCCCGGGAAATGTAGAGGCCGAGCCCCGTGCCCTGCTGGTCGGTGGTGAAGAACGGCTCGAACAGGTGCTCCAGGCTGTCGGCACTGATGCCGGGGCCTTCGTCGATGACGTCGACATAGGCCTGCTCCTGGGCAGTCACGCCAGTTTCCACATGCACCACGGCCTTACCCGTTTGTTGTTCACTATAGCGTAGACCATTGCCAAAAAGGTTGGCGATGACCTGGGCCAGCTGGCTGGGATCGAACCGGCCCTGGGGAGCGATTGGATCCTTGCGCAGGTTGATCTGGGCGGATGTGGTCCCGCAGGCCGTATAGTCTTCGATGTAGTGTTCCAGCCATTGATTGATATCCAGCAGTTCCGCTTCCGGCGCCTTGCGCCGTGACAATTGCAGAACGTTTTCGATGATGCCGTTCATGCGCTTGCTGTGGCGCAGGATGATCTCACCCATTTTGCGGTCGCCGTCGGTCAGGCTTGGTGATTCCAGCAGCAGTTGGCCCGCATGGCTGATGGCGCCCAGGGGATTGCGAATCTCATGGGCAATCCCGGCGGTGAGGCGGCCCAGGGACGCCAGCTTCATCTGCTGGGCCTGCTGGGTAATTTTGCTGGTGTCTTCCAGAAAGATCAGAACCTCCCGGGCATCGGATTTGTTCAGGGAGGCGAAGCTGGCCTGCACGGCGGCTCGCTCATGGCTGATCCGCATGGGACTGATGCGCTGGGAGGGGTTGATACGCCACTGAAACAGGCGCTCCAGCAGCTCCAGCGGCAGCATGCGGTCGGGCGCCGCATCCGGGTCGTAATCGCCGAGCAGATCGCGCGCCGCCTCGTTGATCAGCCGCACCCGGCCCTGGGTGTCGGCCACGATGATGCCGGTGAGCATGCGCTGGATGATCTGATGATTGAGCTTCTCCAGCTCAAGGATGTCCCGGGCGCGGGCCTGGGCAAGCTGCTCACTCACCAGCATGCGCCGGGTGATGCTCTGGATCAGAAAGGCCGTCGCGAAATAGAGGATGCCGAACAGGCCGGCGCGAATCACGGTTTCAACACTACCCGTCCCCTGCAGCAGATGAGCAACGGCCACCCCGAGAATGCCCAGGGCGGCGATGGCGGCGAGAAAGATGCCGAGTCGGCCCTGGATCAGGATATTACCGGCCGCCACGCTGACCACCAGTAGGTTGCTGTACCCGCTGGTCAGGCCGGTGCTGCTGTAGACCAGGGTCACCAACAGCAGGATATCGACCAGCAGCGAAGTCGTGACGTGGCGCAGGCCCGGCCGCAAACCGGCCATGAGCAGAAAGCCGATAAAGATGTGCAGCGCGAGATAGGTCGAGGCGGAGATCCGATACAGGTCCAGCTGAACGTAGTTCTGGATCTCCTTGCTAGGATCCCACAGTAAGGCAGTGACCAGGATCAGGCCGATGACGATCCGGTAATGGTTGTAGATCCGAAATAGCCGGGGGGCGTGCTCCGGCAGGGCAGCGCCCGAGTGCGTGTGATGCATGGTCATGAATGGAGAGCATCCTGGTGCCGGTGAACGGTAAAGCCTGCCAGGTGGTTCCTTAAACAGGAATGATTAAAACTAAGTATAATGCATGCCTCGTCACAGATCGGTTGAGGGAGAGAGCAATGGCACAAACTGTGCGCGTGGTCATGGCCCAGTGCGATTTTCTGGTGGGCGATATACCCGGCAACGCCGAACGCATTATTGAACTGGCCCGGCGTGCGCAGACTGAGCATCAGGCCGATCTGGTGGTCTTTCCGGAACTGGCGCTGAGCGGTTATCCACCGGAAGACCTGTTGCTACGCCCCAGCCTGCAGCCGCGCGTGGAAAAAGCCCTGGCCGCCATCTGTCGCGAGCTGCCGGATATCGCCCTGCTGATCGGGCTGCCCTGGCGCGAGGGCGAGGCGCTCTACAACGCCGCTGCCTTTATCGAGGCCGGCGAGGTGCGCGGATTGTATCGCAAGCGCTGTTTGCCAAACTACCAGGTGTTCGACGAGAAGCGCTATTTCCAGGCTGGCGATACACCTTGTGTTCTCTCTCTCAAGGGACTGCGCCTGGGCGTGACGATCTGCGAGGATATCTGGCGCGATGCGCCAACCCGCTCCACCGCCGAAGCCGGTGCGCAGCTCATCATGACGCTCAATGCCTCGCCCTATCATCGCGGCAAGCAGCGCCAGCGGATCCGGCTGGTGCAGGAGCGGGCGCGCGATGCCGGTGTCCCCATTCTCTATACCAACACCATCGGTGGTCAGGATGAGCTGGTGTTCGATGGCGGCTCCTTCGCCGTGGATGCGAGCGGTCAGGTGCTAGTCGCGGCGCCCCAGTTCGAGGAAGGTTTGTATCTGGTGGAGGTGCAGTTAGACCCGGCGCAGCCATCAGCGGTGACGCTGGTGCCGGGCGCTGTGGTGGAGCCCCTGGATGAACTGGCCAGCGTCTATCAGGCGCTGGTCTGGGGCGTGCGGGACTATGTGAACAAGAACCGCTTCAAATCGGTGGTACTGGGATTGTCCGGTGGGATCGACTCCGCCTTGACCCTCGCCGTGGCGGTGGATGCGTTGGGGGCGGAACGGGTGCGTGCGGTCATGATGCCATTTCGTTATACCTCGGCCATGAGCGTAGAAGATGCCGCCCGTCAGGCCGCGGTCCTTGGTGTGCAGTATGAAGTGCTACCCATCGAGCCGGTGTACGAGGCCTATATGAAGACACTGGCGGAGCCCTTTGCCGGGCTGGCACCGGACACCACCGAGGAAAACCTCCAGGCCCGCATCCGCGGCGTGCTCCTGATGAGCCTGTCCAACAAAACGGGCGCTCTGGTGTTAACCACCGGCAACAAAAGCGAAATGGCGGTCGGCTATTCCACTCTCTATGGCGATATGGCCGGCGGCTTCGACGTGTTGAAGGACGTCTTTAAAACCCAGGTCTATCGCTTGTCTCGGTATCGCAATGAGCTGGCGGTCAGCCAGCAGGGCGAGCCCTGGATTCCGCAGCGGGTCATTGATCGGCCGCCCTCGGCTGAACTGGCGCCGGGTCAGGAGGATCAGGACAGCCTGCCGCCCTACGATGTGCTGGATGAAATTCTGCGGCTTTATATCGAGCAGGATCTGAGTGCTGACGCAATTGTCGAGCAAGGGTTCGATCAGCCGACGGTGTACCGCGTGGCACGTCTGGTGGATATCAACGAATACAAACGGCGTCAGGCACCGGTGGGCGTGCGGATCAGTGAGCGGGGGCTGGGACGGGATCGGCGCTACCCGATTACATCAGGCTGGAAGCTGGGCGAATAGGACTGTTGAGAGGGTAGGGGCGCTACAGAGGAAAGGAACCATTGGGAGAGCAGGAGCGGTTTGTCGACTCCCGCTCTCCGGTCGGGTGTCACTAGTCTTCCAGCCAGCCAAACGTCAGCACGCCCTTGAGTGAGCGGTTCTCCCGAATCACTTCCCGGCCAATGAACTCCTGGTTTTCGTCCAGGGAGGCATGGTTGGGGTAGCTGGCAACCAGTACCTGCTTCATGTTGTCGGACTGCTCGTTCAGGCCGAGGACCTGGTAAAGCTCCACCAGCAGCGCCAGGGCATCCGGTGCCGCGGGAGTTTCCGGCAGATGTTGAACCACGTATTTGGCGCGTTCCGCGGCTGCCACATAGGCTTCGCGCTTGATGTAATAACGCGCGACCTTCAGCTCATACGCGGCAAGCCGATTCTTGATGGCAATCATGCGCTGGGCCGCATCGGCAGCATAAGGGCTGTCGGGAAACGAAGTAACCAGCTGGTTGAAGTCGTTGAACGCATCCCGTTGCCGGCCCGGATCACGGGCATCGGCGTCCACCGAAAAATAGCGCGCACCCAGACTGACGTCCGCGTAATAGTTGGCCAGACCCTTGATGTAGTAGGCATAGTCCACATGGGGGCTTTGCGGGTTCAAGCGGATGAAGCGCTCGGCGGCGATGATCGCCGTTTCCGGCTCCAGTGAGCGGTAACGGGCGTAAATCATGTCCAATTGCGCCTGCTCGGCATAACGGCCGAACGGATAACGGGCGTCCAGCGCTTCCAGTTGAGTGATTGCCTCCGAGAAATTTCCACGATTGAGCGCTTCCCGGGCCCGTTCGTAGTAGACTTTTTCCGGTTCATCCTGCTCTGGTGTGGTGGCGCAGGCGCCAAGGAGTGCCAGGACAAGGACACAGAGACAGCGGTGCAATGGCGACATGAGATACCCTGAATAACAAGCCCCGAAGTGACAGGAGCGATTGCAACTGGTTGCGGTGGCGGCAATTATTTCACAAAGCCGGCTGCCGGGACAGGGCTCAACGCCCGGGTCTGGCCGGCACCTTTAGATGCTTGGAGTGGTTGATGTCGGAAATGGTTCAGGCGAACTTGGTAGTGCCCGCTGAATTGGGCGAGATGCGGCTGGATCAGGCCGTGGCCCAGCTGATGCCGGAGCATTCCCGCTCCCGCATCCAGGACTGGATCAAAAGTGGGGCGCTGCGGGTCAATGACGACATCCGTCGTCCCAAGGATCGGGTGGTGGCCGGGGATCGCATTGCCCTGCAAATTGTCGTGGAGGCCACCGAGGACTGGCAGGCGGAAGCCATCGCGCTGGATATCCGGTACGAAGACGAACACATCCTGGTGCTGAACAAGCCGGCGGGGCTGGTAGTGCATCCTGCCGCCGGTCATGAATCCGGTACCTTGCTGAATGCCTTGCTGCACCATTGTCCCGAGATCGATCATCTGCCGAGGGCGGGTATCGTGCACCGGCTTGATAAAGACACCACCGGCCTGATGGTGGTGGCCAAGACCCTGGTGGCGCACACCTCGCTGGTCGATCAACTGCAGACGCGCACCATGGGGCGCGAGTACGAGGCGGTGGTGCATGGGGAAATGACCGGCGGCGGCCAGGTTCAGGCACCGCTGGGGCGGCATCCTACCAATCGCCAGAAGATGGCGGTGGTGACCAATGGCAAGCCCGCACTGACCCATTACTGGATTCTGGCCCGTTTCACGGGCTTCACCCATTTGCGGCTGAAGCTGGAGACCGGCCGGACCCATCAGATTCGGGTGCACATGGCTCACATCCATTACCCCCTGGTGGGCGACCCGGTCTACGGTGGACGCATGAAATGGCCAAAGGGCGCGACACCCGAGCTGCTGCGGCAATTGCCCCAGTTCAAGCGCCAGGCCCTGCATGCAAAACGCCTGCAGCTCGTGCACCCGGTCACCGGCGAGACCTTGTCCTGGGAAGTACCGCTGCCGGATGACTTTGTGGAGTTGCTGGCCTTGCTGGAGCGGGAAAGCCCCTTATGAATCTGACGGCCCACCCATCACTGCTGTTGCCAGACTGGCCCGCGCCGGCACGGGTGC
>JAEZAA010000267.1 GCA_023430625.1 Pseudomonadota bacterium | reverse complement strand
GCCAGCCCAAGCCCGATGACCCGCGCCCGTTGGCGCTGGGCTTCAGGCAGGCGGCCCACCAGGATGGAAATGAAAATGATGTTGTCGATGCCCAGCACGATTTCCAGGGCCGTCAGTGTTGCCAGCGCAATCCAGGCTTGTGGATCACTTAGCCATTCCATCTATGTATCCTTCTACCAAGGTCGATCAAGGTGGCAGTGTCGGGCGCGTAGTGCGCACTCATGCTCAGCGCTGCATCATCTGTGAGGCGCCCCCTGGCGGTCAAGTGACGAACGAGACCTTCAGAACTCAAAGGTATAGAGAAGATCGAGAATGTTTTCGACACCGCTGATCGCTTCCAAAAACAGCTTGGGGCGCAGTTGATAGCGCAGGGTCAGGGTGTTCTCTGGCGAGAACACGCTGATGCCGTATTGCACGAACAGGCGCGGCGACAAGTAGCCGCTGACGTTGACTGAGGTTTGATCACCCTGGCCGCTGGTCGAGATATCGAACTCCTCAACCCCAAACTTTTCAGCGAATTCTTCCGCCAGCGGCGTTCCGCCATACAAGCCGAGGCCCAGCAGGGCGCGGTTGGCCAGCGCACTTTCGTCTCCCACCCCGGCACCCGGCGCGTTACCGGTCAGCAGGTAATGCATGATGGTGTCCTCGGGCAACGAGGGTTCGGAGAAGAGGGTGATGGAGGGCTCGGTGATGGAGCCCGTCAGGCGGATACCGGCCACCACGTCGCCGGCTTCGCGTACAGCTTCGATGTTGACGAACGGACGCTCCAGCGGGCCATTGAACAGGATCTGGCCGGAGCGGATCTTGAGCCGCTGGCCGAAACGCTCGTAACGGCCTTCGGTAATGGTCAAGGTGCCGCGCCCGATCAGCACATCCCGATCATCCTGGATCAGATCGACGCCGCCCTTCATGCGGATTTCCGCACCAAATCCCTTGAGCTGGACCCGCTCCGACACCACCAGCTTGAGATTGCTGCGAAAGTCCCAGGAGGTCTCATTCATGTTCAGGGTTTCGCGTTCATCGATAAACACCACATCTGGCGATACCTTCACGGCACTGCCGGGCAGCGGCTTGAACTCCAGCAGGCCGCGACTGACTTCCAGACGGCCACCCAGGAAAATCAGTCCAGGCTCGGCCTTCAGGGTCAGATCCGGTTGCACCACCAAGTCAATCTCGGGCGCTCGGGTGACCGGGATGTCGGTACCTTGCAGACGCACACTGGCCGACCATTGCGGTGCAATCAGGCCCTCGCCGCTCAATTCACCGCGCCCCTTGCCACTGGCAAAGGTACCGGTCAGGCTGGCCCGGTTCTCCTGCAGTTGGACTTCCACATCCAGATCATCCATGCCGACAGGAATCGTGGGGCTGGCAAAGTGCCCGTCCTGCACCCGCAGGAGGCCGCTGACCTGGGGTTCGGCTAGCGTACCCGTGACTTCGCCCTTAAGCCCCAGGCGCCCGCCCAGCTCACTCAGTTGTGGCAAAAACGGCCGTGCCAGCGCCAATTCCAGCCCCTGTAGATTCCAGCTGGCCCGCAGCGGCGCCTCGGGCTCAGTCATCAACTCGAAATCCGCCTCGCCCTGGCCCAATTGCTCGGACACCAGACGAAGCTGGCCCTGGGTTATGCGGTCGGCCATGTGCGCGTCCAATGCCAGAGTCTCAAACCCCAACTCCAGTGGCGGCTCCTGGTCCTGGCTCAACAGGACACGACCGGCCTGAAGCTGCGCGCCCAGAGTCAAGGCGGGCGGCTGGCCGCTGGCCTGGTTGAGATCGGCCTCGACCTTCACAGCACTCTCCAGTGCCAACCCCTCCGGCAGCAGCGGCGCCAGCAGACTCGCCGTCTGACCGTCGAGATTGACTCGCGCCTGCAACCCCTGGCTGGCCTGCCATTCACCCGCCAGACAGACCCGATTGTCCTGCGCCACCCAGCAACTGGGCACGATCTCTACCTGTTCGGTGCCTTGCCAGCTCACACGGGCCGGCGCGACCGGCGCCCAGCTCAGATATTCGGGTGCGGTCAGCTGCAACGACAGATCGGCGGCCTGTCCCTGAAAGTCCGCCGTGAGATCCAGATTCTGGACCCAAGGCTGCTCCTCATCCACGCTGCCCAGGCGCACATCGCGCGCCTGCAGCGCGCCGTTGACCTGAGGCTCCCGCAGCGGGCCTGTCAGATGCAGATCGGCGCCCAGGGTCCCGCGCAGATCCAGTGACAATCCGGCCAGTTCCGCCAGCTCAGCCAGATTCAGCGCCTCCAGCGCCAGCTTCACGTCCAGTGTTGGATCAGGTCCCAGATCGCGCGCCTGTCCGCTGACCTGACCGGATTCCTCGCCACGCCGATACTGCAGGGTGCCGGAGACCTGATTGTTGCGATGATCGAGCTGCCAGCTCATCTCGGGCATGGTAAAAGGCGCCGCCAAGTCCCGCTCGCCGATCCGGCCGACCGCCAGATCCTGCAGCCCGCCCGTGAGTTTGGCCTGCCGCACCTCGCCCTGCTCCATCAGCAGCTCGCCCTGGCTCGAAACCTGGCCCGCCACATCCGCGAACTCTTCCAGCAGGCGTCGGATCCGCACCAACGGAAAGCGCTCAATGTCGGTCGTCACAGCCAAACGCTGCGCCTCGCCTTGATACTCCACCCCGGCGCAGAGCCGCGCCACATCGTCCTGCATACACAGCGGTGCCAAGGTCAGATGCTGGCGGTCACCCTGCCAGGTCAAAGTGGCCGGCTCTGGTTGCCGCATGCTCCAGGCGGCGATTGCGTCGCCCTCAATGGAAGCCCATTGCAGATCCCGTATGACTCCTCGCCAGTTGGTTGTTTCACGATCGAAGGCACCTTCGGCGCCAACGCCAAGCTGGTAATCCTGATAGACGCCATCCAGCTGTAGCTGATGCGCGGCGGCCGTACCCCGGGTCCGCAGCTGGAGGTTGCGCAGCTGCTCGCCACCCACCAGCCCGGTGGCCGCAGACAAATCCAGCTCCACCGGGTTCAGGCTCAGCGGCGCCAGGTCCGCGCGCAGATTCAGCGTTTCCAGGCGATGTTCGCCAAACGCCAGCAGCGGACTGGTCGCCTGCAGCTGAGCCCGTGGATCGTCGCGCGGCCCCCGCACCTGCCAGGTGCCATCCAGCGCGCCCGCCAGGTCTGGCCAGAGCGCCGCCAGTTCCGGCATCTGCAGGCGACCCGACAGGCTCCAGCTGTCGCCGACCTGTCCCCGCGCCCACACCTGATTTGCTCCCCAGCGCAACGCCACATCCCGCACCAGCCACTGGCCCGCCGGCGTATGGGCGAATCCACCCTGCAACCGGACCGCTTGGTCGCGCAGCGAGCCGGTCAGGCGCAGATTCGCCAGATCGAGCGACCACTGGCCGTCTGCCAGTTCGAACGCGGTGTCGGCCTGGCCATCCAGTCGCCCCGGCAGTTCCGGCACCCAGGGCGCCGGATCGAAGCGGCTGAGATTGACCGCACCCTTCCAGCGTATGCCCTCGTGCCAGCTCAACTGGCCCTGCAACGCCACTTGGCCGTCGCCAACCCCTGCCTGCAGCGGTGCCACCTCCAGCTGTTCCAGATCGCCCCGCCCCACCAGACTGAGCGCCAGCAAGGGCTGATCGGGCAGTTGCAGACTGGTGTCGGCCTTAATCTGGTACCCCTCCAGATCGCCCTCGAGGGCCAGCTCGGCGGACTCGATGCGGATGTCCTGCCAGTGCACGGGCGCCTCGGTGGTCAGCGTCAGGCGCAGGGGGAGACTGGCCTGCGTCAGGTCGATCTGCCCCTGCAGCCGGGCTGTGCCCTGGCCCGCCGCGATCAGATCCAGCGCCAACTCGCTCAAATCGCCATCCAGACGCAACTGCCATTGTTCGAACGGCTGCTCGATATCGGCTGGGCGATAGCGCCCTTGCAGCTCGGCCCGCACCGGGTAATCGTCGCGGGTGGCGAGGTGTCCCGCCAATTCCAGGTCACCCTGCCCGAACAAGGGATTGTCGAAGATCCAGCGGACCTGGTGCAGCGCCAGGTCATGGCCGGCCACCACACCACTCAGCATGGCCTGGCCCAGCTCCAGCGGCGACTCGTCACCGCGCTGCCAGCTGATGCGCTCAACCCGCAGCTCCGCGAGTTCGACCTGCCAGGGCAGCTGGATTTCCGGCAGTTGCAGCCCGGCGAAGGGTTCGTCCGGCTCCGGCTCGGCCTCCGGATCCGCAGGTGCTGTCCAAATCGTGACCTGCCTGGCCCGCAGAAAATCGATACAAAAGGCGCCACGCCGCAGGCACTGCAACTGCCATCGGCTTTCCAGATTGGTCAGCTCCAGGCGCAGGCTATCGCTGCGCCAGCGCAAGGCCTCGATCTGCAGCCCGTCGCCGAGGGTCCCCTGCACGCCCACCAGTTCAAGTTGCGGCACCCAGCGATTGATCTGACCCAGCAGCGCCCGGTTGGTTGGCTCGTGAAACAGCAGCAGCGCGACGGCCAGCAGCACCAGCAGGAGCATTACAACGAGCGCAGCCAGCAGCCAGCCCAGCACCCGCAACACAGGATGACGACGACGCACGACAACAGCAGGTGGGGCGTCGCTCACAACACGCC
Organism: Pseudomonadota bacterium; assembly: GCA_023430625.1. GTDB lineage: Bacteria > Pseudomonadota > Gammaproteobacteria > Pseudomonadales > Oleiphilaceae > JAEZAA01. The sequence continues at coordinate 7,271 of JAEZAA010000267.1, read as the reverse complement.
TCCGACGAACAGGTGCAACCGAAAGCCGCCATCTTCCAGGGCGCGGGCCACATCAACCCGCACATTCCCCACCGGCGACAGCCAGCGCAGACCAATACCGACGCCGGTGAAGCGTGGCTCGCAGCAGTCATCGAAGGCGCCGCCATGGTCGGCGAACAGGGCCACCTGCCATTGGGGCAGAAAGCGGTAGAGATACTCGCCACTGGCCACCGCCAAATAACGTCCCCCCACTTCCGCATCGTCGTCGCGGCGCGGGCTGAGACTCTGGTAGTCGTAGCCACGGATGCTCTGGTCGCCGCCGGCGAAAAACCGGACACTCAACGGCACCTGATTGAAGTCGTCGGAGAACAGCGCGCCCAGCTGCAGCCGGCTCAGAAACTGGTGCCGCTCCGCCAGCGGCAGTAAGTAGCGGGCGTCCGTCGACACCCGCACATATTGCGTGTCCGAGCCCAGACTGGGATCGGAAAACTCGGTCTCGAAGTGCAGCCGGTAGCCGCGCTCCGGATGAATGCCGCCATCCGTTCTGGTTTTGGAGAAACTAATGCCGGGCACCAGATACAGCTGGCTGTCCAGCCGGCGATCCTCGCCCTCGATATCGCTGATCAGGGAGCGCTCGTTGCGGATCCGCAGGAATGGACTGCGCCACCAGCCGCTGGACAGCAAGGTCTGCCGGCTCAGCCCCAGGGTCTGGGTCCAGATCCGCTTGTCGTCGAAGCGCTCCTCCAGGTAGCCGGCCTGCAGCATCCAATAGTCATCGATGGGGTCGTCTTCCGGAATCCGGTATTCCGCCAGCAGCTCGTTACGGGTCTCCGACAGCACCAGCGCCGAGGTGAGCGAATGGCCATTCTCGGTAATCAGGGGCTTGTCCCAGTTCAGCCGCAACCGCACGCCGGTGTCGGTGCCGTAACCCAGGCCCACGCTGACCCGGTTCGGCTCGTTGTCCCGCAGTTGGACTTCGATCGGGATCGGCTCTTCGGGGTTGTCGGTGCGCATTGGCCGCACGCTGATGGACGCAAAATAACGGCTGTCCAGCAGCCGCTTGTTGAGCTGGTTGATGCGCGCCTCACTGTAGGGCACGCCGGGATCGAACTGCACCAGTTGTCGCAGGCGCTCGTCACTCAGTTGGGTTTCACTGAAGGAGACGTCACCCAGGCGGTAGCGTTGGCCGGTGTCGAAGGTGAGATGTACATCGGCCGTTTTGCGGTCCCGATCAATGGCGAGGCGCTGTTCGGTAAAGCTGGCGTCAAAGTAGCCATGGCTGACGGAATTGACCCGCAGCCGGCTCTTTAACTCGTCGTAGAGTCCCTGATCGAGCACCTTGCCGGCGGTCGGCGCTTGCCGTCGCACCACGTCCCGCAACAGCGGGTCCTTGCGGCCCTCGCCCAACAGCTCGACCTTGATCTCGCGCCAGCGCACCGGCTCACCCGGCTTCACCTGCAGAATGACGGTGGGGGGATCCTCCGTCCGGTCCAGGTTCACCGTAAACTTGGCGTCGAAGTAACCCAGTGCCTGCAGCGCCTCGTCGGCCGCCTCCCGCACCAGGGCACGGACGCGGCTGGCGTTCTGGGCATCGCGCTCGCTGAGTTCGCCAATGTGGGCTCGGATGTTGTCAGCCAGAGTATCGTCGACGCCCCGAACGTCGATCTCGACTACCTCCTGGGCCTGGACCAAGGGCGCAGCCAGCAGGAGCCCACTCCAGACCAGCAGTAGCAGCCGCCCCAAAATCTTCCCGAAACGGACGCGTCCCGGGAACCCGTCCAGGAGCCAGCGTCGAGCCTCAGGAAGGCCCTGGCGCCTTTGCCATGCACTGGTAGAAGTCGGACCATTCATAGGGATGGATAATGTCGTCAGGCGCTCTGGCCACCGTCGGGTGAGGTCAGGAAAAAACGCCGCGCGGCAGCGGCAACCACCTCGGGTTTTTCCGCGTGCAGCCAATGGCCGGTATGGGGAATGATACGCATAACCGCCGCCGGGAATAAGCGCTGGATCTGGGGCCAGTAGTGCGCCTGCAGGTAGTCCGAATCGCCGCCCTTGAGAAAGAGGACCGGCCGGGGAAAGGGCTGGCTGGCCGTCTGTCCCGCCAGGATCGCCGGGTAGCGTGCCATCAAGGTTGGCAGGTTGAGCCGCCAGCCATAGGTGCCAGGGCCGGTCTTGACCAGGTTCTTCAGGAGAAACTGGCGCACCGGGAGCTCCGGTACAAAAGGTGCCAGACTTTGATCGGCCTGATCGCGGGACGCCACCTGGCTGAGATCCAGCTGCCGCAGGCCGGCCAGGATCTGGTCGTGGTGCGGCGGGTAATCCACCGGCGCGATATCCAGCACCACCACCCGTTCAATGCGGTCCGGATACTGCAGGGCCAGCTGCATCGCTACCTTGCCGCCCATGGAATGCCCCACCACGCGCACCCGGTCCAGGCCTGCCTGGTCGAGATAGGCGACCACATCCGCCGCCATCAGCTCATAGCTGTGGCTATCCGTGTGCGGCGAGCGGCCATGGTTACGCAGGTCCAGACCATGGATCTGGTACTGGTCCGCCAGCAGACGGCTGATGCTGCCCAGGTTCTCCAGCGATCCGAACAACCCGTGCAGCATCAGCAGCGGCTCGCCTGCGCCACTGACCCGATGATGCAAGCTGACCGTCGTCATGCTTAGAAACGACCCGGCTTGGTACCGCTAGGGCTGGCACCTGCTCCGCCTTGGCCGGACCCGGTTTGATTCGAGTAGTGCCGGCACCAGATCGCCAGTTCGCCCAGCGCGGTGGAGTGCAGCAGATAGGTCACCTTATGGGCTGCCGCCAGCTGCTGGATCTCCGTCATCAAAGTCGCGAGATCGCTCTGGTTGGGGTTGCGGCTGGAATGGGCGGAGACGTAGCCCCACATGTGATAGACCGCGTTGCGCAGGCCGCCGAGCGTCGGCGCCACATGGGTGCTGGCCACCAGCTCCAGGACCAGTTCATCCCGGGTGATGCCGCGCGCGGCCACCAGCTGACCGAAATGACGATAGGCTTCGTGGTTACGGGCCAACACCGAGTACTTATATTGTGCCCAGAGCTCATGCTCGCTCTGGGGGGCGGAAATGCGCCCACGCTGACCGCGGCCGTTGCATTCGCGGATTTCCGCCAGCTGCGCGCTGGGCGGCGCACTGTAGCTGACCGGCCACAGGACGGCCTCTTCCGGCATCGGCAGTGGGTTCACCACCGGCAACTGACGCAGCGCCATTTCCGCCAGCACCTGATTGCAACGGATCACCAGCGCGTCGCGGTGACCTCGCCAGCGCGTCGGCAAGGCCGCGCTCGGCGCCGCCTTATCGACCCCCAGCAAGCCAGTCAGCGACTTCAGCGCCTCATTCAGTTGCAGGGAACTAAGATAGCCGGCATCGATGTCCCACAAGTCAGTGCTCAAGTTCATACTCCCACTTAACGAAAATAGCTCCGATGCGCGCCATCCCGCGCGCCATATTCACAAATCAGGCTAGATCTCCCTGACCGCACCCGGACTCGCCGCTCAACGCCGGAATCGATCCAACTGCCGGTCATGAACCCGGCCCAGCAGCAACAACGCAAGCAGCGCGCCCAGCAACGCCAGCCCCATGTCCGACTGGGTATCCCATACGTAGCCCTGGGTGCCGAGGAAAGACTCCGCCGCCTCGCCCGACAGCAGGGCCACCCACCACTCCAGCAGCTCATAAAAGGCACTGATGGCCAGGCATACGGTGATTACCAGGAAAAACAACCAACCACGGCCACGCACCACCTGCAGACGCACCAGGATTTCCCGGGCCACCAGCGCCGGCACGAAGCCCTGCACGAAGTGCCCGACCTTGTCATAGTTATTGCGGGTGCCGTCCATCCAGTCGCGCAGCCAGTCGAACAGCGGCACCTCCGCATAGGTGTAATGGCCGCCGACCATCAAAATCACCGCATGCGCCAGAATCAGCCAGTACACCAGTGGCGTCAGGGGAAACCCGCGCCAACTCGCGGCCAGCGCCAGGAGCGCAATCAATGCGGGCGCCACTTCCAGCAGCCAGGTCACCCGGTCCTTGGGACCAATCGCCGACCACAGAAACACACCGGCAAAAACCAGCAGCCAAAGCGCGATTGCCCCCGCGGGAGGGTGCTGCGGTGTTGGTCGCATGCCTATACTTGATGGTTGCACGGGATCCTGATTACAACATTAAAGGTCACTTATACGCCTAGCGCACCGTACCCGGCGTCTGCCCGCAATGCGGCAGGTCACAGAACCTGGCACTGCCGTTCAATGAGAGGCGACAAAAGCTCAGATTGCTACTATAAAGTTTCTGGTGCCGAAACAAATACCGGCGTTTCATAACTTTTAAAAATAATTGCATTCGTCCATCGAGGTAGCCATGGCTCACACCCCCTCCGCAAGTCCGGAAGATCGCCGTATCGCACGACGTTATCCGGCCGTCGAACTCAAAGCATCCTTGCGGGTGAAAAAGGGGCTGTTCAACGAGAACTGGGTGCCGATTACGGCCGTGGACTACAACCGGCGCGGCTTGGCCATCGAAACCGATGTGGCGCTGCAGGCGGAAGAAAGCATTCTGCTGGCACTGGAGCTGGTGATGGACATGGGGACCATCCAGATCGACAAGCTGGCTGCGGTGATCCGCTACTGCCAGCCCCGCGGCAATCAATACCGCTATGGGGTCGAGTTCGACTTTGAAGGCCCGCGTTTTATGCGCGCCCCGCAGATGGAAACCCAATTGGTTCGCATTGAGGGCCTGCTGGAGCGCAACCGCCAGATCACGACCCGGATCCGCTCCCAGGAATCCCCCGACGCCTGATCCCTTCGCCGGATCCCACTCCGATTAGGGGCTATGACAGCCCCGCCGGATCGACTTATAGTATCGGCTTTAAGGACAGCGCTTGCCGGCTTGACCCCATCGGCAAGAGCCCGCAACCGGACAGCCGATCATGCCAGACATCCATTACCGTACCTGTAACCTGTGCGAGGCCATGTGCGGCCTGGCCATCGAAGTCGACGGACCCGACATCCTCGCCATCAAGGGCGATCGGGACGATCCCTTCAGCCGGGGCCACCTCTGCCCCAAGGCCATTGCGCTGAAGGACATCCACCAGGATCCCGACCGCCTGCGCCAACCGCTTAAACGCACCCACGACGGCTGGCAGACCATCAGCTGGCAACAGGCCTTCGACGAAACCGCCGAGCGCTTGCGGGCAATCCGGGTCCGCCATGGGCGCGATGCTCTGGGTGTCTACCTGGGCAATCCCAACGTGCACAATCACGGCACCATGCTCAGCATCCTGCCGTTCCTGCGGGCATTGGGCAGCCGCAAGCGCTTCTCCGCCACCTCACTCGATCAGTTGCCCCACATGCTGGCGCAACTGCAGATGTTCGGCCATCAATTGCTGTTTCCGGTGCCCGACCTGGACCGCACCGAGCTGCTGATCTGTGTCGGCGCCAATCCCCTGGCGTCGAATGGCAGCCTGATGACCGCCCCGGACATCGGCAAGCGCCTCAAGGCCATTGCGGAACGAGGCGGCCGCCTGATCACGGTCGACCCCCGTCGTACCGAGACCGCGCAGATCGCCCAGGAACACCTCTTCATCCGCCCCGGCACCGACGCCTTCCTGTTTCTCGGCATGCTGCACAGCCTGTTTGCCGACAACCTGGTGCAACTGGGCGCCGCCGAGGGCCTGGTCGAGGGACTCGATGTGCTGGCCCGGATCAGCCAGGACTGGCGCCCGGAGCGGGTGGCGCCCATCACCGGCATCGACGCCGACCGCATCCGCGCGCTGGCCCGCGAGCTGGCGCAGACACCGCGCGCCGCGCTGTACACCCGCATGGGTGTCTCCACCCAGCAGTTTGGCAGCGTCGCCACCTGGCTGGCCTACTGCCTCAATGTACTAACCGGGCATCTGGATCAGCCCGGCGGCATGATGTTTACCACGCCGGCGGTGGACGCCATCGGCTTCGGCGCCCTGGTGGGCCAGACCGGCCACTTCGACAAATTTCGCTCGCGGGTGCGCGACCTGCCGGAATTCGGTGGCGAGCTCCCCACCGCCAGCCTGGCCGAAGAGATCCTGACGCCGGGCGACGGCCAGATCCGCGCGCTGGTGACGTCCGCCGGCAACCCGGTGCTCTCCAGCCCCAACGGCCGCCAGCTGGAACAGGCGCTGGAATCCCTGGACTTCATGGTGAGCGTGGATTTCTATCTCAACGAAACCACCCGCCATGCCCATATCATCCTGCCGCCCACCGGCCCGCTGGAACACTCTCACTACGACCTGGTGTTCCATCTGATGGCGATCCGCAACACGGTCAAGTACTCGCCACCCCTGTTCGAGCCGGCACCGGACAGCCGCCACGACTGGCAGATCTTCAATGAACTCACCCGCCGCCTGGGTCGCCAGGATCTGCCCTCGCGGGTGGCGGCCGAAGCCGGCTACCGGGTCATGAACCAGCTGGGCGCCGATGGCCTGATCGACCTCTTGCTGCGCCTGGGCCCCTACGGCACGCGCCTATCACCGCTGCCCGCACTCCAGAATCAGGCCGTGAAACTGGCCGGTCGCCTCTTGCCGGAGCGCCACCCGCTGCGCCGGTTCCTGGCGCTGGGCCCTTATGGCGAGCAGGCCGAGCCCCGCGGCCTGAGTTTGGAAGCGATACGCCAAGCGCCCCACGGCATTGATCTGGGCCCCTTACGCCCTCGCCTGCCAGGACGTCTTTTCACCCGTAACGGCAAGATTCGGCTCGCGCCCAGCGTCTATCTGGATCAGTTGGACCAGCTCGCCGCCTGGGCCGATGGTTTTGCGGCGGACAGCCTGCTGTTGATCGGGCGCCGCCACTTGCGCTCCAACAACTCCTGGCTGCACAACAGCCACCGCCTGGTGAAAGGTCCCAATCGCTGCACGCTGATGATTCATCCACAGGATGCAGCCCGTCTCGGCCTGACCTACGGCGGTCTGGCCCAGGTCCGGTCGCGGGTCGGCCAGATCGAGATCGAAGTGGAATTCAGCGAGGACTTGATGCCCGGCGTGGTGAGCATTCCCCATGGCTGGGGCCACCATCGCGCAGGCACCCAACTGGGTGTGGCGCAGGAACATGCGGGGGTGAGTCTCAACGACATCACCGATGAGCAGTTCCTGGACCAGTTGAGCGGCACGGCGGCGTTTAATGGGGTATCGGTGGAGGTGAGTGCCGTGGCGGCAGTACAAACCGGACCTGCAGCGCTGAAGACAGCCGCAAGCGGCTAATTTAGTTCCCTCCCCTGGCAAGGGGAGGGCTAGGGTGG
>JAEZAA010000238.1 GCA_023430625.1 Pseudomonadota bacterium | reverse complement strand
ATGCTGCTACGTGCCCTGAAAGTGTCCCTGCTGACCATTCCTGCCATGTTGGTTTGGGCGGGGGATGTGCCACCGGAAGTCCAGAAAGTGATTCCAATCGTGAAAGCCTGGGGCGAGGATCCGACGCTGGTGGCTGCAGTGCGGGAACGTAATGCACAAAGCACCAGCCTGACGGATGTGCAGGCGAAGGACCGGGAATGGCAGGCCTTCACCGGGGTCAGCCCGTTTATGGAATCTCTGATCAAGAACGCGGCGGGCACGCGCCTGGTGGAACTGGAAACCAGCAGCCCTTGGTATTTCGAGGTGTTTCTGATGGACCAGCTCGGTGCCAACGTCGCCATGACCAACAAGACGTCCGACTACTGGCAGGGTGACGAAGCCAAGTTCACCGAGTCCTTCAAAAACGGCGTGGGCGCCGTGCATGTCAGCGAAGCCAAGTTCGATGAAAGTGCGCAAGCCTACCTGATTCAGATCTCCGTACCCGTCATGGATGAAGGCAAGGCCATTGGCGCCTTGACAGTTGGCGTCAACCTGGACGAACTCGCCGAGTAAGGCTGCCGGATCTTAGAGTTCCGGATATAAGATTTAGAGGAATGCGTTCATGAGTTTTTGGGCAAACCTGGGCTTCCGCTGGAAGCTGACTATTCCTGTGTTGGTGATGGCTGGTGTTGTGGCTCTGGCTGCGGCGACTAATTACCAATTGATGGGACAAATCGGTGAGCGTGCCGATCGTGTCATTTCCGAGCATATGCCGACCGTTGAAACCATGCTGGAAGCAGACCGCGATCTGCATCAGGCGCTGGTGGCGGAACGCAGCCTGATCTTTCTGGGGCCGGAGAACCCACAGTATGCGGTGATGCTGAATGAGCACCGGGAGAACCTGGAGCAGGTGGCAGAGCGGTTGAAGCATGTGTTTGCGCTGCTGAAGGATGAGGGGCTCAAGGCGAAGGCGGATCAGTTTCAGCCACTGTTCGAGCAGTGGACACAGACATCCCTGAAGATTGTGAAAGAACGGACCGAGGGAGGGCGGATTGGTCGCAGCAATGCAATCGACATGACCTTCGGACCGGGTCTGGAGCAGTTTGAGCGGATGCGCGGCATACTCGACGAAATGGTGCAAATGACGCAGGTGATCGTGGCGGCGGAAGGGGCCGAAGTAAAGGCGCTGATTGCCCGTGAGCATCTGCAACAGCTTGTGGCCTGCCTAATTACGCTGGCAATCTGCGCCGGCATGGCGTTGCTGTTCCCCAATGCGGTGGTCACGCCGCTCAACGCCATGTGTGCCCGCTTCGAGGATATGGCCAAGGGCTCAGGTGATCTGCGGGTGCGCTTGACCGCCGACAGGCAGGATGAGCTCGGCCGGATCGCCCAGGCGTTCAATCTGTTCATGGACAAGCTGCAGGCGCTGGTGATGGACATCGCCACAGTCACGGACAGCTTGGCCGATTCGTCCACAACGCTGGCGGCCACCTCGAAGCAGAGCAGCGTCCGAATCAGCGACCAGCACCGATCCATCGATCTGGTGGCCACGGCCGTCAACGAAATGGGCGCGACCGTGCACGAGGTGGCAACCCACGCCGCCAGTACCGCCCAGGAAACCCGCCAGGCCGAGGCCAGTGCCGCCGAGGGCAGCCGGGTGCTGGAGCGCACGGTCACGGCGATTCGGGATTTGGCCGGCGAGGTGAAGGGCACCTCGGGGGTCATCGGTGAACTGGAGCGGGAAACCGGCAGCATCATCACCATTCTCAACGAGATCAAGGGGATCGCCGAGCAGACCAACCTGCTGGCGCTCAACGCCGCCATCGAAGCGGCGCGGGCTGGCGAGCAGGGTCGGGGCTTTGCGGTGGTGGCGGAGGAAGTCCGCAACCTGGCGGGCAAGACCCAGCAGTCCACCGAGAATATCAACCGCATGGTTGAGCGATTGAAACTCGGCGTCGGCAATGCGGTGAACGCCATGAATGCCGGCTGTGAAAAAGCCGAGCGGGCAGTGACCCAGGCAGACGAGGCGGGTAGTTCGTTTGCCGCCATTACCGATGCCGTAACCCAGATCAACGAGATGACCTTGCAGATCGCCAGCTCCGCCGAAGAGCAAAGCGCGGTGGTGGAGGACATCAACAAGAATCTGGTGGAGATCAGCCGGGTGTCGGAAGAGAGCGCCCTGGGAGCCATGTCGGCGCAGGAAGCCGCCGAACAATTGCGGCAATGGGCGGATCGCCTGCGTCAGGTGGTGGGGCAGTTCCAGACCTAGCGGCAGACGAACAGGTAAAAAGACGAGCCAACAAAAAGGGCACCGTTTCAGGTGCCCTTTTTGTTGGGAGCGAGTCTTGGCGCTTGCTGCGACTCGGTGACTGGCCGGACTCAGTCGCGGGTGAACTCGGGGTAGGCATCCATGCCGCACTCGGCACGGTCCACACCTTCGTATTCGTCTTCCGCAGAGACCCGGATACCCATCACCGCTTTCAGGATGCTCCAGACGATCAGGCTCGCCACGAAGACCCAGACAAAGATGGTGAGGCCGCCGATGATCTGGCCGCTGAAGGTTGCATCACTGTTGGTGACCGGTACTAGCAGCAGACCCAGGATACCGCAGGTGCCATGGACCGAGATGGCGCCGACCGGGTCGTCGATGCGCAGTTTGTCCAGAGCGACGATGCTGAAGACCACCAGGGCGCCGCCGATTGCACCAAACAGGGTTGCGGTGAGTGGCGACGGAGTAGAGGGCTCGGCCGTGATGGTGACCAGGCCGGCCAGGGCACCGTTGAGCAGCATGGTCAGGTCGGCCTTGCCGAACATCAGGCGAGCGGTGATCAGTGCAGCGACCGCACCACCGGCTGCCGCGGTATTGGTGTTGAGGAACACCATCGCAACAGAGTGGGCATTGCCGATATCACCCAGCTTCAGCACCGAGCCGCCGTTGAAGCCGAACCAGCCCATCCACAGGATGAAGGTACCCAGAGTCGCCAGCGGCAGGTTCGCACCGGGAATGGCGTTGATCTGGCCACTCGGGCCATATTTGCCTTTACGGGCACCCAGCAGCATGACACCAGCCAGGGCTGCAGTTGCGCCAGCCAAGTGCACGATGCCGGAACCTGCGAAGTCGGAGAAGCCCAGCTCGCTCAGCGTGTAGAGGCCGAACACGGCATCGCCGCCCCAGGTCCAGGAACCTTCCATTGGATAGATGAAGCCGGTCATGACCACTGCGAAGGCCAGGAAGGCCCAGAGCTTCATGCGCTCGGCGACCGCTCCGGAGACAATCGACATGGCGGTTGCCACGAAGACGACCTGGAAGAAGAAGTCGGATGCGCCAGAGTAGATCGAGCCGCCTTCGAAGCCATCTTCACGCTCGGCGAATTCGCCCAGCACGGCAGCGGTGTCGACCTCGGCAATGCCACTCAGGAAGAAGCCGCCGTCGTACATGATCTGATAGCCACAGATCAGGTACATGATACTGGCGACCGCGAACAGGCTCATGTTCTTGGTGAGAATTTCGGTTGTGTTCTTGGCTCGAACCAGGCCCGCTTCAAGCATCGCGAACCCGGCGGCCATCCACATGACCAGAGCGCCACAGACCAGGAAGTAAAAGGTGTCCATGGCGTATTGCAACTGAAATACGTTGTTTTCCATAAAGCCCTCCGCACTAGGCTTATGTTCAGACTGTGATTTTTTATAAGGGCTTACGCCCAGATAGCGTTAAACCGCGTCGGTACCGGTCTCGCCGGTCCGGATCCGGATCGCCTGCTCCAGGTTGAGCACGAAGATTTTTCCGTCACCGATCTTGCCGGTGTTGGCGGCCTTGGTGATGGCTTCGACAACCTGGTCCAGCATGTCGTCGCCAATGGCCACTTCGATTTTGACCTTGGGCAGGAAGTCCACCACGTATTCCGCGCCCCGGTAGAGCTCGGTATGGCCTTTTTGCCGACCAAACCCCTTCACTTCCGTAACCGTGACACCCTGCACACCGATTTCTGATAGCGCTTCGCGCACATCATCGAGCTTGAACGGCTTGATAACGGCAATGACCAATTTCATTTGCTTCTCCTTAATTCCGCTTATTTGAATACGTTGGTTCAGTACTGAGCCCGTCACGCACAGGTAAGGATCGTGTGCGGATTTAAGGCGTAACAAAGCATCAGCTGTGCCAATCAAAAAATAACCTTGGAAAACAAAGGACTATAAAATGAATGCGCGGTGCGGCGCGCGTTCATGGCCCAATTATAGCGCAGGCGCCCGGTGAATGAACCGAGCTGGGGCATTATCGGGGTGCTTTGCGAGAAAATGCACCAAAAGTGTGCCTAGATGCAAAATCCTTGTGCGTAAAAGGGTTTAGGCGTCGCATTGAACTGCCAGAGTGGTCTGGCGCAGCTGATGGACAGGTTTCCGGAGCACCGCTTCCGGTCGCCGGAGAAGGTGTGAGGTGGAGCCTGTCGCCGGATTCGACGCTGTTTGATCCAGGCGCTAGAATAAGCCGCTCAACGGAGAGGACCAGTTCATGCCACGTACCCCAAATCAGCTATTCAACACGCTTAACGAGCACTTCGGTCAGCTGTTGCCGGATCTGGCCAAATCGGCCCAGGAAGATGTGCACAATCACGTCAAGGCCGTGGTCAACAGTGTGCTGTCGCGACTGGATCTGGTGACCCGCGAGGAATTCGAAATCCAACTGGAAGTGTTGCGCCGCACCCGCGCCAAGGTTGAGGCGCTGGAGCAACGGGTTAGTGCCCTGGAAGCACGTCTGGAAGCGCCAGCGGCGGAGTAACGCTGGCCTGGGTGGCGGCCAGCGCCGCTGCTCATCGTTCTTTGTTCTCTATTCAAGATTGTCCATAACCAGGGAAGGCTATGAATCTTGCCATCGTTCGTACCCGCGCCAAGGCGGGGGTGACCGCGCCACAGGTCTTTGTGGAAATCCATCTGTCCAATGGCCTGCCCGGGCTGTCCATCGTTGGCTTGCCGGAAGCGGCGGTCAAGGAAAGCAAGGATCGGGTGCGCAGCGCCATTCTCAATTCCGGCTTCGAATTTCCCGCCCGTCGCATCACCATCAACCTGGCGCCCGCCGATCTGCCGAAGGAGGGTGG
>JAEZAA010000219.1 GCA_023430625.1 Pseudomonadota bacterium | reverse complement strand
TCGCATATCCTGCGCATATCGACTCCTTTCTACCAAAGTGAAAAACAACCCACCCCGTCTCACAACGGATCTGCCGGGTTCCGTTTGCGTAAAGTCAATTAAATGTCACCTAAATATAGTGAGCGGTCGCCACTGGCCCAAGAAGACACATCTTCGATGATGTCGGTGGGCCTAAAACGGGGCGGCGTGGACGGAGTTCTGCTAAGGTAAAACCACGCCCCTTGTGTATACCTACAGTGAGTTTCAGCGTGGTTTGCGAACGCCAGGCGTGTCTGTCCGATCTTTGGCAGTGGCGCAAGTATCCACCGCGACAGGACCTTTCATGACCGTTAAAGCCGGCATTTTGCTGATTCAGTTTGCGCAACGTCCCATCACGGGCGCTGTGAAGCCGCACCTGATTTCTGCCCTGGGCGCGGAAGGCGCCGTGCAGGTTCATCTGGCGTTGATGACCCAGACCCTGCAGACGCTGGCGGGGAGCGGGCTGGGCAGTGTGGAGCTGTGGCTCGATAAAGTGCCGGCACTGACCGACCAGCTGCCCATGCCCTTTTACGAGATGATTGCCGCCTGCCAGAACGCTGGCATTGAGCGGCACGCGCAGATTGGCGTGAACCAGGGCGACCGCATCTATCAGGCATTGGCCGCGGGCCTGATGCACCATGAGTGCGTCTTGCTGGTGGACAGCGATTGCCCGGTATTGGATGAGCGGTATCTGCAGGAAGCGATCGAGCTATTAAACGAAGGCGAGACCGTGGTATTCGGACCGACCGAGGATGGCGGCTTTGTGCTGGTGGGGGCACGGCGGGTGCATCCCCAGATGTTTGCCAACGTGGAGTGGGGCACGCCCGATGTGCTGCATCAAACGCTGGCCAACTGCACCCGCCTGGATCTCGCCACTGGTTGCCTGGAGCGACTCTGGGCGGTGAAGCAGCCGGCCGATGTCGCCCGCTGGCAGCGTCTGATGCGGTAATCCTCGCGCCGGAACAGGCCCTGCTCAGGACACTTGCAGGGCAGCGGCGTGCCGGGCCAGCGGGTGCGCCTGATCGACCCGCACCCACAGGTCCTGTTGCGGAACCACCTCGTACCGCGCCCACTGCCGGAACTCATCGCGGTGACAGATTCCCGTCTCATAGGCGCCGTGACCGGCGACGGTCTTGTAAATGACCAGATCCTTACGGCGTCCACGGATAGGTGATTGGTCAAGAATCTGCCGCACGCTCCAGCGGGCACCCACATGGCCATTGCAGTAGAACTTTCCAGGTTGGATATCCGCCGCTGTCAGCATGCTGGTTGCAGCATGGTCGGCAGCCAGTTCACAGAGTTCCGCCAGATCTTCGGCGGTCACGTCGATGTAGGAGTTGAGCTGCTGCAAGGCGGCGGCAAAATCCTCGGGCGTCAGTTGCAGCTGTGACGTCGTTTGCTTCTGCGCAACGGTCTGGTGCTTGCGTCGCACCAGATGTGCCGGATAGCGCCGCCAGGCGAACAGGCCGTTGAACGCCACGGCCACCACCAGAATACTCACCACATTGACTAGAATCGGCGTGAGGAGATAGCCGTAGCCCATGGCGTGGATCTCCGGCCCGCCAATGACCGCCGCCAGGGCAGTGGCACCACCCGGTGGATGAATACAGCGCAGGTAATGCATGGCGCCAACCGACAGCCCGACCGCTAAGGCCGGTGTCAGTGGTTGGTCGGGATACAGTTGCTGGCAGGTGACACCGATGAAGGCCGAAACCATATGTCCGCCGATCACCGCCCAGGGTTGCGACAGCGCACCGTGGGGTACGGCAAACAGCAGCACGGCACTGGCGCCCATGGAGGCGACCATCAAAAGAATGCCGGCGGTGTCCAGCGACCATTGTGTAGCCCAATAGACGGTGAGGATGCCCACCAGGGCACCCACTGACGAAATCCATTTTTCGCCATGGCTGGTGGCATTGCCTTCGATTCCCAGAAGAGCACGAAACTCGCGGAAAAACTGCTTGAGAGACGACATCGGACGGTACGCAGGTATCGAAAAAGGGCCGAATCCTAACATGTGGCAATCTGATTCGATAGCCATTCCGCGAAAATTAATGTGCATTAAATGTACAGGTCGTGGGGCGTCCAGAAACGAATCCGTACACTGAATGTAGGTGTGGTTCTAAAGCATGGCGCGAGCTGCCGGTCAGGCAGATGAGGGAGCCAGGCTTGTACCACATTGCGCCCATTCACCGTCCAGGCGAGCCACGAGGAGCAGCCATGATACGCGAAGAGTCCGTCCAGCAATGGTCACAAAACCTGAAGGAAAGCCTCATCCCGGGAGCCGCCGCCGGCCTGACCGCCTGTGCCGCCGTTGCCGCGTTCGGGCATCGGGATTCCCACAGCGCCATTGCGCCGATCAACGCTACCTCCCATGTACTTTGGGGCGAAGAGGCCGCCCAGGTGGAACGCGCCACCTTACGCCATACGTTGCCGGGTCTGGCCATTAACGCCAGCGCTGGCATCTGGTGGGCGCTGGTGTTCAAGGCGCTGTTTGGCCGGAGCGCCCAGCGTAGCCCCACCGCGGCCATCGCAGGCGGTTTGGCCACCGCGGCAATGGCGTATGGGGTGGATTATCATCTGGTGCCCAAGCGCCTGACGCCGGGCTGGGAGAATCGGATCTCTGACCGTTCGCTGTATATGACCCTGGGGATCATGGGCCTGGCGATTGGGGTGGGGGCGATTCTGGCGCGCAAGGCGTAAGCCGTGTCATTCCCTCTCCCTTTGAGGGAGAGGGCCAGGGTGAGGGGAGGCGGCGCAAGCCGCTTAAACAGGGGATCGCGCATGTTGCAACCCTCACCCCCACCCTCTCCCATAAGCGGGAGAGGGAGCTCATCCAAGTGCTTAGGCGTTCGACATAAAAAAGCCGGAGATAGGCTCCGGCTTTTTGACAACTTATTTGGACGACCGCAGTTTAGAACGCCTGCGAGCCAAGCTGGCCGCGTTCGATTTCGTCCGTCTCGCCATTCGCACGATCAGCCCGAATTTCCGCGATACGGCGATCGATCAGCGTGCTGAGGGTGTAGGTGATTGCAAGCACGACCAGGGCCGCGAGCAGGGTGGTGATGAGCGGGGTGTCCAGCAGCATGCAGTGTCCTCGTTCAGGATTCTTCCGATTTAGACGGAGGAATCAGCCCAAAAAATGAGCGGCGAGAATACCGAATGGGTGGGAGGTTAGCAAGTCAGGGAATGTCGAGGTGCTAGCAGAATTGCACAGATAGCTCCCTCTCCCACTTGTGGGAGAGGGCGGGGGGTGAGGGGGCTTCGGTCGCGTGCGTGGTTAGTTCCATTCCGCGCGTGCCAGACCCTCACCCCCCCCGCCCCTCTCCCGCGAAGCAGGAGAGGGGAGCTAGTACGTGCCACGTCCTGTGGCTCACGCCCGACGGCAATAGATTTCGTAGGTATCTCCGAACACCGTATGGTGACGCTCATCCAGGCCGTGCCAGGCAGCCAGATCCTGCGGCCGCAGGGTTTGCACCCGCTGGCGGGCGTTGGCGTCCAGGTCGACAAAGCCGATGAACTCCAGCCCTGCCGCCTGTAGCAGGCTCTGAACCTCCAGCAGGTTGAACGAAGGCTCGTCGTCGGCAAACAGCAGATCGCGGGCGCCGGGCAGGGTATAGAACTCCGGGTTGGCGACGATATCCTGCCAGCCGCCCTGGGCGGCTTCCTCCATCAGCACTTCGCGCACCGTGCGAACATTCTCCGGTGTCGGTACGATGCCCTTGGACGCCAAGCGGAAACGCGCCCGGTCCACTTCCTGGCGGCCGGCACGGCGGGCCAGGGTGAAGCGGATGACGCCGTTGGGGCTTAGCAGGGCAGCCAATTGCCGCATACGGCCGGCGACTTTGTCCACGGGCCCCAGCGCCAGGCCACATTCGATCACGTCGAATTCACGGCCCGCGTGGGCGATCTGATCCAGGGTCAAACAGGCGAAATTAATGTTGTTCAGCTCATAGCGGTGCGCCGCCCGCACTGAATGGGCGATATTGTCCAGGCTCGCATCCACCGCCGTTACCTCGACCCCTTCGAAGAAGCGCGCCAGGCTGATGGCCCGCTTGCCGCTGCGACAGCCGGTTAGCAGAATCTGCAACGGCTGGCGATCGGGCAACGGCAGTTGGCGGGCGCCGAGTTCCTTGGTTAGGGCATCTCGGTAGTTGGTCTTTGGATGCAGCCCGAGCGTTTCCCACACCGGCGAGGCACCCCGTACCAAGGGCGTGGCGGCCAGCTCGGCCAGGCTCGCGCCGCCGCTGATTTCATGTTCCATCAGGTGCTGCTCCGCCGGATCATAAAGGGCGGCTTTGAGCACGCGCTGAGCGGCTGCCGGCCAGTCCCTCAGATCATGACGCAGTAGTTGATGGGCGTAAGGCTGGTGATAGAGCGGCTCGTACAGGGCCACCAGCAGCAGGGCGCCTATTACGTCTTCCTGTTGCCAATCAGAATCGGCGAGACAATCCCGTAGGTCCTGTTCCAGCTGCGCGCGCAGCATTTGCTCACCATGGCTGTCGGCAAAGGCGTAGCCAGTGCGGGCTGCATATTCGCCCAAGGCACATATCAATGGCTGCAACGTTTCAGGCAGATCCCGACTCGCCATCACCTGCGCCAGAACCGCCTGCCGCAATCCCGTCAGCATGGTTTCGACCAGCCGGTTGGTCAGCAGCGAGCGTTGCAGGGCCGCCAGCAACAGCGGGTCCTGTGCCAGCGCGTCCAGATCCTGGCAAGGATTCTGGTCGGACAGCGCGTATTTCTGGATCAGCAGGCTCGCGCTCAAGTTACCAAGCTGAAAGGCGTCCAGGTCGCTCCAGTTGTAATAGGTCAGCAGATCCTGTTCCAGGGCCGGATCATAGCGGTCCACCCACAGCGGTTGGGCGGCTTGGAACAGGGCACGACGGCCATAGGCATTGTCGTAGCCTTTGTCGACCAGCGAGCGCAGGCGCAGGAAGGCGCCCAGGGAGTCGCCCTTGCGCAGCAGGGCGTGGGCGATGCCGGCGTAGGCTTGCCAGTTGTTGGACTGCAGCGACAGTGCCTTGGTGAATAGCGCCTCGGCCTGGTGGTATTCACGGGCCGCCAGGCGAACATAGCCCAGGTTCACATAGTACGTGGTATTGCTGGGCTCCTGTTCGATGGCCGCCAGCAGATAACCGGTGGCGTCGTCCAGCTGGTCGTCGTCGAGCGAGATCCGCCCCAGCAGGTTCAGGACATTGGCGTCAGTAGGCAGATGGCTCGCCACTTCCTCGGCCAGCAGGCGTGCTTCCAACCGGTGGGCCTGGCGCATGTCGAGGGAGAGTTCATCGGAGTTGGACAGGCGGTAATGCTCGTTGGCCGTAATCAGTTGGCGGGCAAACGTGGCTTGTTGCTCCTGCGTCAGTTGGACTTCATAAGCATTCAGCTCGACGCGTTGGCTAGACATGGTGGCAAACCTCTTCCGGTTTTTTTGACTGTTGGAAGGGTATATGCGAGGAGTGTGCCAAAGTGTTGCGTAAGAGAATTTATGGCGACTAAACAGTTGGTTATGGAAGGTGATGCGGTGTTTGGGAGCGGGGCGTGGTGGTTGGCGTCAAAGATCTGCCGTGAATTGACAGGATTACCTTGGGTTAAAAACAAAAGAGCCCCGAAGGAGGGGCTCTTTTGTTAGTTGGCCTCTGGTTAGCCTTGCAGCAGCTGAAGAATCTGCTGGGGCTGACCGTTGGCCTGGGCCAGGATGGAGATACCGGCC
>JAEZAA010000092.1 GCA_023430625.1 Pseudomonadota bacterium | reverse complement strand
TGCTGACCACCGGAACCTTCCTGGGCGGTGTGATTCACATCGGCTTGCAGAACCATTCCGGCGGCCGTGCCGGCGATCCGCCCTCCATTGCCCTGGCCCATCGCCTACGGGAACTGCCGCTGCGGGTTGGCCGCCTGAAAACCGGCACGCCGCCACGCATCGACGCCCGTTCTGTGGATTTCAGCAAAATGATGCCTCAGCCAGGCGACACCCCAACGCCGGTGATGTCGTTTCTGGGCTCGGTGGACGAGCACCCGCGCCAGATCGATTGCTACATCACCCGCACCAACGAGCGCACCCACGAGATCATCCGTACCGGGTTCGACCGCTCGCCCATGTTCACCGGCAAGATTGAAGGGGTGGGGCCGCGCTATTGCCCGTCCATCGAGGACAAGATCAACCGCTTTGCCGACAAGGATTCCCACCAGATCTTTATTGAGCCGGAAGGGCTGACCACCCACGAGCTGTATCCCAACGGGATTTCCACCAGTCTGCCGTTCGATATTCAGCTGACGGCGGTGCGTTCCATTGCCGGTTTGGAAAATGCCCACATCATCCGGCCGGGCTATGCCATCGAGTACGATTACTTCAATCCCCAGGATTTGCAGCACAGCCTGGAAACTAAGCACATCCAGGGGCTGTACTTTGCAGGCCAAATCAACGGCACCACCGGCTATGAAGAAGCCGGTGCCCAGGGCCTGCTGGCGGGCATCAACGCCGCGCTGCGGGCCCAGGATAAGGAGCCCTGGTACCCGAGTCGCGAACAGGGCTATACCGGTGTGATGGTGGACGACCTGATCACCCTGGGTACCCGCGAGCCTTACCGGATGTTCACCAGCCGCGCCGAATACCGCCTGATCCTGCGGGAAGACAATGCTGACCTGCGCCTGACTGAAATTGGTCGCAGCCTGGGATTGGTGGATGACGAGCGCTGGGCCGCCTTCAGTGAGAAGCGTGAGGCGATCGAGCGGGAACGGGCACGGCTGGCTACCGCCTGGGTTCACCCGGGCACGCCGGCCGCCGAGATCGCCAATGGCTATCTGGGCAGCCCCATACAGCGGGAGCATAATCTGGCGGAGCTGCTGCGTCGGCCGGAAATCGAGTACGAACATGTGGCGCACATCGGTGGCCAGGGTGTCGCCGATCCTCAAGTAGCCGAGCAGGTCGAGATCCAGATCAAGTACGAAGGCTATATCAGCCGACAGCAGGATGAAATCGACCGTCTGCGCAAGCACGAGAACATGGCGTTGCCGACGGATCTGGATTTCGATGCCATCTCTGGCTTGTCCAACGAGATCAAGCAGAAGCTAAAGGATGTGCGGCCCCAGACCCTGGCCCAGGCGTCGCGGATTCCGGGCGTGACACCGGCGGCGGTGTCGCTGTTGCTGATCCACCTGAAGAAGCGTTCCCTGGTGGAACGGCAGTCGGCCTAGCCTCTTGATGATGTCGAATGACCAATGATGTCCGATGACCAGATTCAGGCCCAATTAAGCGCAGGCGCGCAAACTATGGGCCTTGCTCCCACGCCGGCTCAACTGCAACAACTGGTGCGGTACGTCAGGCTGTTGGCCAAGTGGAACCACGCCTACAACCTGACCGCCGTGCGCGACCTGGACGAGATGGTGTCGCGCCATTTGCTCGACAGCCTGAGCATTGCATCCTGCATCCAGGGCGATCGCTTCGTTGATGTGGGCACGGGACCCGGCCTGCCGGGCATTCCCCTGGCCATTCTGTATCCCCAGCGTCAGTTCCTGCTGGTGGACAGCAATGGCAAGAAGACCCGGTTTCTGACCCAGTGCAAGCTGGAGATGCAACTGCCCAACGTGGAGGTGCGCCAGGCCCGGATCGAGCAGGTGCAGCTGAGCGATTATCCCGATGGGATCATTTCCCGGGCCTTTGCCTCAATTGCGGATTTTGTGCACTGGACCCAGCATCTGGTAGGGCCCGAGACTAGGCTGTATGCCATGAAGGGGCTCTTTCCGGACGATGAACTTACCCAGCTACCGGACGGGTTCCGCCTGAAAGACAATCTCGCATTGACGGTTCCGGGTTGTGAGGGTCAGCGTCACTTGCTTATCATGGCACGGGCTCAGGAACCGGCGTCGGTCTAGCCTCGCCAGCGGGCTCAGCAGTAAGTGACCGGCACCGCGATGCTGAGCCGGTCATCGGCATAAAGCGCATCACCTAGCACCAACAACGAACAACATTAGCAGCAGCCTTGCTGCAGCCGGCCAGGGACGGCTGCAGTCATCATGCGGAGAGACTCAGCCATGGCACGCATCTTTGCCGTCACCAACCAGAAAGGCGGTGTGGGTAAGACCACGACCTGCGTCAATCTGGCCGCCTCCCTCGCCGCGACCAAACGCAAGGTGCTGCTGGTGGATCTCGATCCCCAGGGCAACGCCACCATGGGCAGTGGGGTCAACAAGAACGCGTTGGAGCTGTCGTGCTATGAGGTGCTCACCAAGCGCGGCAAGGTCCAGGATGCCATCATTCCCGCCGAAAGCGGCGGCTATGATTTGCTGCCGGCCAACAGCGACCTGACGGCGGCGGAAGTTGAACTGCTCAACGAAATCGGGCGCGAACACCGGCTGCGTCTCGCCCTGAACGAAGTGCGCGACCGCTACGACTACATCATCATCGACTGCCCGCCGTCGCTGAACATGCTGACGGTCAACGCCCTGTCCAGCGCCGACAGTGTCCTGATTCCAATGCAATGCGAGTACTACGCATTGGAGGGTCTGGCGGCATTGATGGGCACGGTGGAGCAGATCAAGGAGGCCATCAATCCCCGCCTGGAGATCGAGGGCCTGCTGCGGACCATGTACGATCCCCGCAACAGCCTGACCATTGATGTGTCCAAACAATTGATGGAATATTTCCCGGACAAGGTCTATGGTTCGGTGATTCCACGTAACGTGCGCCTCGCCGAGGCACCCAGCCATGGCATGCCGGTGTTACGTTATGACCGGGCATCCAAGGGCGCAAAAGCTTATTTGGCCTTGGCAGGTGAGATCATCCGTCGGGACAGAAAGGCCAAGAGCGGCAGCGCAGCGCAGGCTTGACCGGTCCTGTTACGGTAGCGGATGGATCGTTGCACAGGCCTGGTCCGGTTTAAGTAGCGAATTTTCAAATCAAGCAAACGGCACAAATAGAGATGGCGGCAAAGAAACGAGGTTTAGGTGAGCGCGGCTTGGGCGCACTGTTGGCTGGTTCCCTGAGTCAGCACAACGGGCCGGAGAAAGGAACGGGCTCCACCTCGGAAGACGGCGAGCTGCGCGAGTTGCCGGTCGAGCTGGTGCAGCGCGGGCAATACCAGCCACGGCGTGACATGGATCCGGCCGCGCTTGAAGAGCTGGCCGACTCCATCCGCCGCCAAGGCGTCATGCAACCGATCGTGGTCCGTGCCATCGGCGAAGGCCGCTATGAAATCATTGCCGGCGAGCGCCGCTGGCGTGCCACCCAGTTGGCTGGCAAAGACCGTATTCCCGCTATTATTCGCGACGTGCCCGATGAAGCCGCCATTGCCATGGCGCTGATCGAGAACATCCAACGCGAGGACCTCAATCCCATTGAGGAAGCAGTAGCCCTAAAGCGCCTGCAGGATGAATTCGGACTGACCCAGCAGGAAGTGGCCGAAGCGGTCGGCAAGTCTCGCACCACCATCACCAACCTGCTGCGCCTGATCAACCTCAGCGCCGAGGTGCGGGTCATGTTGGAGCACGGCGATCTGGAAATGGGCCATGCCCGCGCCATGCTGACTTTGAGCGATGAACAACAGATCGACGTGGCCCGCGCCATCGTCGCTAAAGGCCTGTCGGTACGCCAGACGGAAGCCTTGGTTCGTCGCTTGCAAACGGAAACCCCGGCTAAAAAGGAAGTATCGCGTCCGGATCCAGATCTACTGCGCTTGCAAAATGATCTCGCCGACACCCTGGGAGCGGCCGTGCGCATCGATCATTCAGCGAAGGGTAAGGGGCGCTTGGTCATTCAGTACAACAGTCTCGATGAACTGGACGGTATCCTCGCCAAGATTCACTGAGTCAGCCAAGATTCACTGAGCCTGTCGTGAGTGTGTGCAAAACCGCTGATTCTGAAAAATCAGCACCGGATCACAGATTTGTACGTTTCGTACACACCTCAATAATTCATTTTAAACACTTGTTTAAAACGCGTTTCTACCATATCTGGGGCGTTTAATATTTAGCCAGCACAAGTTATGGTTCGATACGCGCCAATCCCCCTCTCACCGATCCGCTGATGTGCGAGAAATGGTCGGTAAAACCCATACCCGCGGTTGAACGGTATCCGCAATATCCATATAATCTGCGACGCCTGAGGTTGCTGGCTACACGACAGCACCGGAAAGGCGGGGGCTTAGCAGGCAACGCGGAACGCTCGGGGCGAATGAAATATTCCAACATGAAGCGGCCGCCGGTCTATCGCGTCATCTGGCTGCAATTGGCGGTCACCTGCGCTGTCGCGACAATTTCATACACCGTTGGTAAAGTGCACGCACTGTCAGCGTTGTTGGGAGGATTTATATCGATCCTGCCCAACTATTACTTTGTCCGCAAAACCTTCGCATATTCCGGCGCCCGAGCTATGCGCCATACAGTGAATGCCTTTTATAAGGGCGAGTTCGTTAAGTTTGGTCTCACCGCGATTCTGTTCGTGTTGGCGTTTACCTTTGTGGAACCGCTGGAGCCCTTGACCATGCTCATCGCCTTTATAGCGGTTCAAATGACTAACTGGTTGGTTCCCTGGATTCTGGAACGCTGACCACTGCGGAAAGAGAGCTTGAGAGTAAGGTATGGCAGCTGAGACGGCTTCATCATCAGAATACATTGTGCATCACCTGCAGAATCTGACTTA
>JAEZAA010000049.1 GCA_023430625.1 Pseudomonadota bacterium | reverse complement strand
CCGGTGGGCTCCAGATCCCCACCCAGAATTTTCATGAACGTCGACTTGCCGCAGCCGTTGGCGCCGATCAGGCCATAACGGTTGCCGCCGCCAAACTTGACGGAAACGTTCTCAAACAAGGGCTTGGCCCCATATTGCATGGTGATATTGGCTGTCGAAATCAAAGTCGGATACCGAAATGTCTGAGGAATCGAGGGGGCCGCCGGCGACTGCTGGCAGCGACCAAAGCAGGGGGTCTGGTTATTGCGCGCGCATTCTCTCATAAACCAGAGCGATCGGCGAACCTGAGACTCCGCCAGCTTCAGTCCCACCCATAGGAGGGGATACGCGCCCCAAAATAATGCGGCCCGCGCCCTGATGATTTGTTAGAATCCGACCCGCCACGCATGCCCCACCGGATACAGAAGGACGAGATCGATGAGCCGCTTGAAGTTATATCAGTTCCCCGTCTCCCATTACTGCGAAAAGGTGCGCTGGGCGCTGGATTTCAAGAAGACGCCGTACGCGATCAAGAATCTGGCGCCGGTATTCCATCTTCCCACCATGCTCGCCCTGACCCGCCAGACCAAGGTGCCGGTGCTGCGGCTCGACGGCCAGCTGGTTCATGATTCGCCACGCATCATCGCCCGCCTGGAAGAACGCTTTCCCGCCGCGCCCTCGCTGTATCCCACCAATGCCGCCGACCGGGCCCGTGCCTTGGAACTGGAAGCCTTCTGCGACCGCGAAATCGGCCCGCACGTGCGCCGGGTTGCCTATTTTCACATCCTGGACGACAGTAGCGCCGTCTATGAGCTGCTGTCGGAGGGATTGCCGTTCCCGGCCCAGGCCCTGCTGAAAGTGAGCCTGCCGGCCGTGACCCGTACCATGCGCATGGCCATGCGGATTAACGAGCAGGGCTATGAGAGCAGCCTGCGCAAACTGAATGCGGCGCTGGATCGCCTGGAACGTGAAATTCAGCCGAGCGGCTACTTAGTGGGCAAGAAATTCTCGGTGGCCGACCTCGCCGCCGCCTCCCTGCTCGCGCCACTGGTCCAGCCGGAACAGACTCTGTATGCGCGGATCCAGAACGCACCCAGCGAGTTCGAAAAATTCTGCGCCAACTACCAGACACGGCCCTTCTACGACTGGGTTCGGGAGATCTATCGCAAGCATCGCTAGCGTCCGGCCAGGTTGAGATGCTTGGTCACGCTCTATACCTTTGCTCTATGCCAATTATTTTGCACTGACTGCAATTCAGGCCGAACAGAGGGACCCACGATGCCTAAGACATTTCGACACTACACCGCCGGTGCGCTGCTTACCTTGATGGCCGCCTTGCCCACCGCCGTCCTGGCGCAAGCGGCCAGTCCCTGGCCGGAAGGGACCCAGGACGCCATGGTTGAAGAATGCGTCACCTCCCTGACCGACAGCGTGGTAGCGGAATCCAAGCAGCAGGCAGGCCTTGAAGCCGACGCGCCGCTACCCGACGAGATGCGCCAGGCGCTGGACAACCAGTTCATCCCCCAGTTCCAGAACACCTGTGGCTGTGTCATCGGACGTCTGGCCGAGCGCCACTCCTATGACGAGGTGCAGAACAACCCCGACCTGGCGCGGGACGAAGCCAATAAAGTCGGCACTCCCGGCGGCTGCCCGCTCAATCTCTAAACGCCCCCCCGCGTCGGGCCAACCCGCCCGGCGCGCCCAGCAGCGCTTCGCCGCCACCAGCACCTCACCCGTTTCATCTCATCACATCGTCCGGCGCTCCGCCACCGCACTGGCTCTGGCGCCATCGCTTCGCACTTTTGGGCCAATGACGCTCTGCGCACAACTGGTACATTCCGTCTACAATGCTCCGCGCGACCGCACTTGCCGTACTTTCCCATTTACTTTGGCCAGCGCTTCCCGATCCACGGAACCTGGCCACCGCGCCTGCCATGAGAGAGGAGTTGCCGTGTCCGAATTGCTTCATTCTTCGCGCCGCCCGTCAGTGTCATCCTTAGGCATTGTCCGCAACGCAACCGCCACCCTGCACAAATCGACCATGAATGCCCGACGCCGCTTTCTGACACCAGGCCCGCTGGTGCAGGCAGGCAAGACGCCGTTTGAGGTGATCTACCAGGAAGACATCGTGCAGCTGCGCTACTACCCGCCCCTGGCGGAGTCGGAGATTGAAGTCGGTGACCAACGCCTGACCGTCACCCGCGAGACCTATCCCGTCCCGCTGGTGCTGGTCCCGCCGCTGGCGGTGAACATGCTGATCTATGACCTGTTCCCCCACCGCAGCCTGGTGAAATACCTGCGCGCCCGCGGCTTCGAGCTGTACCTGATCGACTGGGGACAACCGGGCTGGCGCCAGAACCATTTCAACCTGGCCAGTTATTTTGCCGAGCGCATGCCCCGCCTGCTGGCCGAGGTGCGCCGCCACAGCGGCCAGCAGAAGCTGTCCCTGCACGGCTGGAGCCTGGGAGGCGTGTTCAGTCTTTGCTACAGCGCCCTGGGTGATCCGGATATCGTCAACCTGTCTTTGGTCGGCGCGCCCTGCGACTATCACGCCAATGGCCTGATGGGTAAGAACTACCAGCTGATTTCACACTCCCTGCGCTGGGCTGAACAGCGCATGGGCTGGCGGGTGCATGCAACCCCGAAACGCTGGTGGCGCTCGCCGGGTTGGGCCAATGCCCTCGCCTTCAAGCTCACCAACCCGGTCGGCAGCCTGCAAAGCTACCTGGAACTGCTACGCAACCTGCATTCGGATGAATACATCACCGCCAATGCCACCACCGCCGCCTTTCTTGAAGACATGGTGGCCTACCCGGGCGCGGTCATTCAGGACATCATCCAATACCTCTGGACGGACAACTGCATGGCGCAGGGCAAGCTGCCTGGCGCCAACCTCAATGGCCACCTGAATCAGGTGACGGCCAACCTACTGATGGTGTGCGGCAAGGACGATCCCATCGTCACCCGTGACTGCAGCCTGGCCGCGTTACGCCATGTCCGCAGCGCCGACCGCGCCGTGCTGGTTGTAGCCGGCGGCCACATGGCCGTCCTGGCGGGCAGCGCCGCGCCAGCGGAAATCTGGCCGCAGGTGGCGGACTGGTTGGCGGCTCGCTCCGGCACGGCGAATCAACC
>JAEZAA010000003.1 GCA_023430625.1 Pseudomonadota bacterium | reverse complement strand
GTGCGAGGGGTACGGCGTGGCGGCGGCGTCGAGGAAATGACGGCAACTGCCTGGGTGCGGGCTCGCGAACAATGCCCTACTGCGTTGCCATGTGCCTGGAGGCAGGCCTGCTGTTTGCCTCGGATTCCCGGACCAATGCCGGGGTCGACCATGTCGCCACCTTTCGTAAGATGCATCGCTTCGAGGTGCCGGGAGAGCGCCTGATCGTGGTGCTGGCGGCCGGTAATCTGGCCACCACCCAAAACGTGCTGGCGCTGCTGCGTCAACGGGCCAATCTGGATGCCGGGCAGCCCAACCTGCTGACGGTGGCGTCGCTGTATGACGCCGCCTGTCTGCTGGGCGAGACGTTGCGTGAAGTGATCCAACGGGATGGTCCGACCCTGGCCCAGGCGAATATCGATGCCGGCAGCTCCTTTATTCTGGGCGGCCAGATCGCGGGCGAGTCGCCGCGCCTGTTCAATATCTACCCGCAGGGCAACTTCATTGAGTCGACCCCCGAGACGCCTTATTTCCAGATCGGCGAAAGCAAGTACGGCAAGCCCATCATCGACCGCATCGTCGATTACCAGTCGCCGGTGATGGAAGCGGCCCAGTGCGCGCTGATCAGTTTCGACTCCACGATTCGCAGCAATCTGTCGGTGGGGCCGCCCATTGACCTGCTCTGCTACGAACGCGATGCCCTGGTGCCGACCCTGGTGCGCCGGATTGGCGAGGACGACGTCTACTTCGCCCAGGTTCGCAAGGCCTGGGCGGATGGCCTGCGAGCCGCCTTTGCGGCCTTGCCGCCGCTCACGGACGATAGTGTTCCCTAACGCGTCCGGTGGATCTGGGCTATGCTTTTCAGGCGAGGATTGCACTTTCCCTGAAGGGAGAGAGCTAGGTCACTCGCAGTAGCCCTCCCGCCTTTCCACAAGAGTTCCGGCCATCCGATGATCTTGCTATCGGCCTTCCGCCTGATGTTGATGACGTTCATGCTGCTATTGAGCCCCTGGAGCCTGGGGCAGGTCCAGCAGCCGGTTCCGACCATGGATATTAGCAATCTGCGGCAGGACATCTTGCACGCCCCAGCGCTGTATTGGGTCACGGATCAGGATGTCACCGTCGATCAACTGCCGCTTCATGCGTTCCAGCCCTTAACGGCCAGTTGCCTCAACCGCGGCATTACCGGTGATTATCATTGGATTCGGGTCAGACTCTCGAATGCTGGGGGAGACGCCGATAAGCACTGGGTGCTGAATCATGAGACCAGCTTTTTGGACGAGCTGCGCGTGTATTACGCGGACAACGGTGCGCCAGTGGCAATGGTCACGCTCTCCGACCGGGTGCCCTTTGCCGAACGTCCCGTACCCTATCGAACCCTGGCGTTTGAACACACCACGCCAGCCGGCGGTTACACCGACTTGTGGCTGCGGTTGCATTTCCAGAAAGCGGACACCCTGACGCTGAATCTGTTTCTGTCCGACGCCAAGCAGTTCCGTCAGGATGCCCGCTTTGAGTATTTGGTTTTTGGCGGCTATTCCGGCCTGATGCTCGCGCTCTTTGTCATCGCCCTGGTGGGTGCCACGATTCTGCGTCAGGCCGCTTATCTGCATTATGCAATCTTCCTCTTTTTCAGCATGCTCACCTGGGCTCAGCTAAACGGCGTGGCCTACCAGTTCCTGTGGCCGAACTCGCCCTTTTGGCACAATGAAGGCTTCAACATTGTCTATCTGCTGATGAGCATGTCGGCGTTGCAGTTTTCCCGCGGTTTTCTTAAAACCGCCGAATATTTTCCTCGCGTTAACGGCTTCATGCGGGGCTGCCAATGGGTACTGGGAGCCGCGATCGTAATCCGCCTTACCGGTGTCTACGTGCCGGTGTTGTATCTCTCCCATGCCAGTTTGGCGGCATTGCTTTTACTGGCTGTTCTCGGCTTCATGGCGTATCGCCAGGGCCTGTATTATGCCCGCTGGTACAGCCTTGCGTGGCTGTTCTACGGCTTGGGGTTGGTGGTCAGTGTGCTGAGTGCGGGCAGCAACCTGTTCAGCTGGGGTCTGACGCCGCTGGTCTATACGCAGGTCGGTGGCGTTTTGGAGGCAGTGTTTTTGCTGGTGGCCCTGGGAGAAAAACTCATCAGGTGGGACCGCGATCGCAGGGTAGCGCTGGCGGTGGCGAATCAGGATCCGTTAACCGGCCTTGGTAATCGCCGGGCCTTTGAAGAGGCGTTCGACCGGTTTCAGCCGCGAGCCGTCGCCCAGGATCAACCCGCTTTCTTGGTGTTGATTGACCTCGACCTGTTCAAGACCATTAACGATGAGTATGGGCATGACGCGGGTGACGAAGTGCTCAAGGACATGGGGCGTCTCCTGAGCCGCTCCGTACGTCCGGACGATGTCTGTATCCGCTTTGGTGGCGAGGAATTCGCGTTGCTGCTGCGGGCGCCGTCCACGCAGCAGGCCTTGGAAATTGCGGAGCGTATCCGCAGCGAGTTTGCCGCCACGCCAACGCTTTATCAGGGCAGTTGCATCCGTCATACCCTGTCGGCCGGTGTGGCCCGGCTGGAGGCCTCCAGCGCGCTGAGTCGCAACCAGACGATCCGCCTGGCCGACCGTGCTCTCTATGACGCCAAGCGGGCAGGGCGCAATTGCGTGCGCTTGAATGGCGGAGTTGTTGATGACGAGGCAGTGATGGCATAGAGTGCGTCGCCACTTGGGTGGTTTGCACCCACTTCCGACAGCATCTATGGTTATTGGCTAATTGAATTAGATCAATGGCCGCGTTCTGTGCTCCACGCGGCCGCCATAGGGATTCATGCGGGTAGACGGCAGTGGAATATCAGGCGCACGCGTTTCACGAGGGATTCGCCAAGGGCCGGGCATCCGGTGTGTTGGCGGTCTCCGCCCAGGAAATGGTCTTTTCCAGCAACGAGCAGTCCGTGCGCTTTCCTCTCCAGGAAGCCCGCTTCGAACTTGGCGGCGCCAGCGACCGTCTGGTGTTCATCCGCCATCCCCAGTATCCGGACTGGACGCTCTACACCAGTGACCGTTCCATTCTGAATAACCCGACTCTTCATCTGGACGACTCCATCCAACGCCAGTTGCGCAAGGCGCGTCATACCCGCCGCTTCAACTGGTCGATTCTGTTGTTGGTCCTGGTGCTGGCGGTCGGCACGCCCACCCTGTTGCTGACGCAGATGGACTGGGTCAGCGGCTTGGTCGCGCGCCAGATTCCGCCGTCCTGGGAGACCAAGCTGGGGCAGAGCGTGTTCGCCCAGTACCGGGTGAGTCACAAACTGCTCGAAACCGATCCGGCACAGGAGGCGCTGGCGCAGCTGACCCAACCCTTGCTCAGCAGCCTGGACGACCCGCGCTACGAGTATCGCATCTACATCTCCAACGACGCGGGCCTCAACGCATTTGCGCTGCCCGGCGGCTACATCGTGCTCAATGCCGGACTGATCCTGGAGGCGGACAGCGCCAGCGAACTGCTGGGCGTGCTGGCCCATGAGATCACCCATGTGCGGGAGCAGCATGGCGTGCGGGGGCTGATCCAGGCGGCCGGCAATTTCGCGGTGATTCAGGCCCTGTTCGGCGACGTCAGCGGCGTGCTGGCCACGGTGGCCGGTGCCGCGCCCTTGCTGCTCAACCAAAGCTACTCGCGGGATTTTGAAACGGAAGCCGATGTGCAGGGGCTGGATTTGCTGGAGAAGGCCGGCATCGATCCCCGTGGCCTAGTCACCTTCTTCGAGAAGCTGATCGAGCAGGAAAAAAAGCGTCTGGCCGAGATTGAAGATGCGGATACCCGTGATCTGGTCTCCGGCGCCATGGATTTTCTCAGCTCTCACCCCGCGACTGAAAAACGTATTGAGGCGCTGAAGGAACGCATCAAGGACTCGCCCCAGGGCTATCGCAATCTGGATGCCGAGTTTGCCCAACTGCAGGCACTGGTGGCGGAGTTCATGGCCCGTCACGGCGCCGAACCCGCGGAATTGAACAAGAACGACAACGATCAGAAACCACAGCAGGAGCTGGAATGAAAGATGAAATCAAAGGAGGCGCCGCATTCAGTTATGTGGATGTGGACCTGGAGCCCGGCGAGTCCATCACCGCCGAGTCCGACGCCATGGCCAGCATGGCGGCCGATCTGGATATGAAAACCCGTCTCAACGGCGGCTTTTTCGTGGCATTGCTGCGCAAGTTCCTGGGGGGTGAGAGCCTGTTCATCAACCGCTTCAGTAATGGTACGCGGGAGGTGCGGCGGGTGACGCTGGTGCAGCCGACGCCGGGCGAGATCAAGTGCATCGAGCTGAACAACGATGCCATCTGCCTGCAGCCGGGTGCCTTCATTGCCGCCACCGAAGGCGTGCGGATGAGCCTGCACTGGGCCGGGCTGGTGTCCTGGATTGCGCGCGAGGGCCTGTTCAAGCTGATGCTGAGCGGCACCGGCAAGGTTTGGTATGGCGCCTACGGTGCGCTGCTGGAGCGGGAAATCGACGGCGAATACATCGTCGATACCAGCCATCTGGTGGCGTACGACCCGTCCATCCGGCTCAAGCTGCAGCTGGCCGGCGGCCTGTTTTCCAGCCTGTTCGGTGGCGAGGGGCTGGTCACCCGGGTCGAGGGTAAAGGCAAGATCGTGATCCAGACCCGCAGCCTGTCGGGCCTGGCCAGTTGGATCAACCCCCGGTTGCCGTAAGGAGCGCCTGCATGAACATTGAATTGATTCATCGTCCTGGCAATACGGCGGCGAAAGTAAGTCTGAATCCCGGTGAAATCTGCACCGCCGAGGCGGGCGCCATGATCGCCATGAGCGGCAACATGGACGTCACCACCAGCACCCACAAGAAAGGCTCGCGCGGGCTGCTCAAGGCGCTTAAGCGAGTGGTGGCGGGTGAATCCCTGTTTCTCAACCACTTCGAGCCCAAGGCCGGCCCCGGCGAGGTCTGGTTCGGCTCAAACCTGGCCGGCGACATGATGGAGTACGACCTGGAGGACGAGAACCTGATCGTGCAGGGCGGCTCCTTCCTGGCCTGCGAGCATAGCGTGGAAATCGATTTGGGCTGGCAGGGGTTTAAAAACCTGATTTCCGGCGAAGGTCTGTTCTGGGTGCATCTCAAGGGCCGGGGCAAGGTGCTGCTGTCGTCCTTTGGTGCCATCTATCCGGTGGACGTGGACGGCGAATATATCGTCGATAGCGGCCACATCGTGGCCTTCAACGAAACGCTGGAGTTCTCCCTGACCAAGGCTGGTAAGAGCTGGGGCCACTCGTTCCTGGGTGGGGAAGGGCTGGTGTGCAAGTTCCGGGGCAAGGGCCGGGTCTGGTGTCAGTCCCACAATCCATCGTCCTTTGGCTGGGC
>JAEZAA010000305.1 GCA_023430625.1 Pseudomonadota bacterium | reverse complement strand
TTCCTGGCCCTGGCGCCCCAGGCATTGGCCCGACTCGGCGCCGCGCCCGGCCAAACGCTGCGGCTACGGATTCATGACCAGGAAGTACAGCTGCCGGCGCTCAGCCTAGAGAGCCTGCCGGATCACGCCGTCGGCGTGCCGGTCGGCCTGCCGGGTGTGCCGCCTTTGGCCGGCGCCGACTGGACGCTGTTGTCGCTCGGAGACCTTGTTGCCCAGGGAGACCAGGGGCCGCCTGGCGAACCCGGCCCGCCAGGAGAGCAGCCATGATGGGACTGGAACCGGACACCCTGGCCATTGTCACGGCCGTGCTCAAGTCTCTCGTCACCCTCCTGGTGGTGGTGATGAGCGCCGCCCTGCTGAGCTTCATCGAACGTCGCCTGCTGGCCCTGTGGCAGGACCGCTACGGCCCCAATCGGGTCGGGCCGTTCGGCATGTTCCAGCTCGGCGCGGACATGATCAAGATGTTCTTCAAGGAAGACTGGACGCCGCCGTTCGCCGACCGCCTGACCTTCTGGCTGGCGCCCGCCATCGCCATAAGCGCCCTGCTGCTCGCCTTCGTGGTGGTGCCCATCACGCCCACCTGGGGCGTGTCCGATCTTAATGTGGGCCTGCTGTTCTTTTTTGGCATGGCCGGGCTCGCCGTGTATGCGGTGATCTTTGCCGGCTGGTCCAGCAACAACAAGTACTCGCTGCTAGGCGGCCTGCGCGCCACGGCCCAGACCGTGACCTATGAGGTCTTCATGGGCATTTCGGTAATGGGGGTGGTGGCCATTACCGGCTCGTTCAACCTGCGCGACATCGTCGATGCCCAGCGGGACCTCTGGTTCATCATCCCCCAGTTTCTCGGCTTCATTACCTTTGCCATGGC
The DNA here is from genome assembly GCA_023430625.1 of Pseudomonadota bacterium. GTDB lineage: Bacteria > Pseudomonadota > Gammaproteobacteria > Pseudomonadales > Oleiphilaceae > JAEZAA01. Next base: position 2,951 of record JAEZAA010000305.1, on the reverse strand, counting down.
CGGCGTCGCGGTGGCCCACCGCCACCCGTTCGATCTGCCGGAGGCCGAGCAGGAACTGGCGGCGGGTTATCACACGGAATATTCCGGCCTCAAATGGGGCATGTTCTTCGTGGGCGAATACGTGGCCATCGTGCTGGTCTCGGCCATGCTGGTGACCCTGTTTCTGGGGGGCTGGCACGGCCCCTGGCTGCCGCCGTTCATCTGGTTTGCGCTGAAGACGGCGTTCTTCATCATGATGTTCATCCTGCTGCGGGCCACCCTGCCCCGTCCCCGCTACGACCAGATGATGGCGGCGGGCTGGAAAGTCTGCCTGCCCCTGGCACTGGTCAACCTGCTGGTTACCGGGGTCGTGGTCTTGATGCGATCACCGGCGGGTTAAGGAGAAAGCCAGATGATGAATGCATTGAAAGGGATCTGGAGCCAGGTGCGCAGCCTGCTGATGGTGTTCTCCCACGCCTTTCGGCGCCGCAGCACCATCCAATATCCGGAGCAGCCGGTCCCGGTACCGCCCCGTTATCGGGGCCGCATCGTGCTGACCCGCGATCCGGATGGGGAGGAGCGTTGCGTTGCCTGCAACCTCTGCGCGGTGGCCTGTCCGGTCAGTTGTATCTCGCTGCAGAAGGCGGAAACCGACGACGGTCGCTGGTATCCGGAATTTTTCCGGATCAATTTCTCCCGCTGCATCTTCTGCGGCATGTGCGAGGAAGCCTGCCCCACCAACGCCATTCAGCTGACCCCCGATTTCGAGATGTGCGAATACGCCCGCCAGCAGCTGGTGTATGAGAAGGAAGACCTGCTGATCGCCGGCACTGGCAAGTATCACGATTACAACTTCTACCGGGTGGCGGGCCTGGCCATCGCCGGCAAGCCCAAGGGTGCGGCACAAAACGAAGCGCAACCAATCAACGTCAAGACACTGTTGCCCTGATTCGGCAGAGGGAACCATGGAATACGCCTTCTACATCGCCGCCGCTGTCGCCATCCTGGCCACCCTGCGGGTTGTGACCAATGACAATCCGGTGCATGCGTTGCTGTATCTGATTATCTCGCTGCTGGCGGTCGCCGCGATCTATTTCACCCTGGGCGCACCTTTCGCCGGGGTGCTGGAAATCATCGTCTACGCCGGCGCCATCATGGTGCTGTTCGTGTTCGTGGTGATGATGCTCAACCTGGGCGACCGCGCCATCCTGCAGGAGCATCAGTTGATCAGTCCGCGCGCCTGGAAAGGACCGGGCATTCTCGCGTTGCTGCTGTTCGTCGAGCTCTGCTACGTATTGTTTATCGGCGAGCAACGGCCGGCGGGACAGGCCACCGTCGGCGTCAAGCAGGTGGGCATCGCCTTGTATGGCCCGTATCTGCTGGTGGTGGAATTGGCTTCCATGCTGCTGCTGGCGGCCTTGGTGGCAGCCTATCACCTGGGGCGCCAGGACGAACCCGAGTTGTAACTGCCCCGACAGGGACAACCACAGGAGGTCAAGATGACAGGGATTCCCATGGAACACGGTCTCGCCCTTGCCGGCATCCTGTTCGCCATTGGTCTGATGGGCCTGATGGTGCGGCGCACCCTGCTGTACGTGCTCATGTGTCTGGAGATCATGCTCAACGCCGCCGCCCTGGCCTTCGTGGTGGCGGGTAGTCGCTGGGAACAACCGGATGGGCAGATCATGTTCATCCTGGTGCTGACCCTGGCGGCGTCGGAAGCGGCCATCGGCCTGGCGTTCGTGCTCCAGATCCATCGCCGCTTCCAGAGCCTGGATACAGACAACACGAGCGAGATGCGCGGATGAACCTGCTCTTTCTCACCATCCTGTTTCCCCTGATCGGCTTTCTCCTGCTGGCGTTCTCCCGTGGGCGCCTGAAGGAACCTCAGGCCGCCGCCATCGGCGTGGGTTCGGTGGGCCTGGCGGCCCTGACGGCGCTCTGGGTGGCGCTGGATTTTCTCGGCCTGAGTCCCGGGCTGTCCTACAGCCAGACGCTCTGGGCCTGGGTCGATACCGGCGGCTTTAACCCCCGTTTCACGCTCTATCTGGATGGCCTGTCGCTGACCATGTTGGGCGTCGTCACCGGCGTCGGCTTTCTCATCCATCTGTTCGCTGCCTGGTATATGCGGGGCGAGGAAGGCTACGACCGCTTCTTCGCCTACATGAACCTGTTCGTGGCCAGCATGCTCTGCCTGGTGTTGGCCGATAACCTGCTGTTCTTGTACTTCGGCTGGGAAGGCGTGGGGCTTTGCAGTTATCTGCTGATCGGCTTCTATTACCGCCATTCGGCCAACGGCGCGGCGGCCATGAAGGCCTTCGTGGTGACCCGGGTCGGCGATGTCTTTCTCGCCATCGGGCTCTTTATCCTGTACCACGAACTGAACACCCTGAATATCCAGGAACTGCTGGTGCTGGCGCCCCAGGAGTGGCAGAAGGGATCTTTTGCGGTGACCATTGCGACGCTGATGCTGTTGGGCGGCGCGGTCGGCAAGTCGGCGCAATTGCCGCTGCATACCTGGCTGGCGGATGCCATGGCGGGCCCAACCCCGGTCTCCGCCCTGATCCATGCCGCCACCATGGTCACGGCGGGCGTCTATCTCATCGCCCGCACCCATACGCTGTTTCTGATGGCGCCCCAGGTGCTCACCCTGGTGGGCTGGGTCGGCGGCATCACGTTGCTGCTGGCGGGCTTCGCCGCCCTGGCGCAAACCGACATCAAGCGCATTCTCGCCTATTCCACCATGAGCCAGATCGGCTACATGTTTCTGGCGCTGGGCGCGGGTGCCTGGAGCGCCGCCATCTTCCACCTGATGACCCACGCCTTCTTCAAGGCGCTGCTGTTCCTCGCGGCGGGCGCGGTGATCGTCGCTTGCCACCATGAACAGAACATTTTCCGCATGGGCGGCTTGCGCAAGTCCCTGCCGCTGGCCTACGCCAGCTTTCTGGTGGGGGGCGCGGCACTGGTCGCCC
>JAEZAA010000229.1 GCA_023430625.1 Pseudomonadota bacterium | reverse complement strand
GGGCTCGCATCCGCACACCAAGCGTCTCCAGTCCCTTGAGAAACACCCAGGCGTTAAATGGACTCATGGTCGGACAGCCGGAGCGCAGGAAGCCATACACCTCTTCCATCAACGCATTGGGGCCCACGACCACGCCGCCGACACAGCGCCCTTGGCCATCCAGATATTTGGTCGCAGAATGAATGACGATATCCGCCCCCAATAACAGCGGACGCTGCAGAACCGGCGTGCAAAAGCAGTTGTCGACGATCATGAGGCAGCCATGACCATGAGCCAAGGCGGACAGCCGCTCAACATCGGCCACCTCACACAGCGGGTTGGACGGCGTTTCCAGGAACAATGCACGGGTATTGGGCTTGATCGCCTGCTCCCACTGACCATAGTCGGTAACATCCACGAAGGTGCATTCGACACCAAACTTCTTTAGGTATTTGTCGAAGATGACCACTGTGGTGCCGAACACACTGCGGGAACAAACCACGTGATCGCCGGCCTTGAGCAGTGCGATGAAGGTGCTGACGATTGCCGACATTCCGGATGCCACCGCAACAGCGCGCTCGCCTCCCTCCATGGCAGCGATCCGCTGTTCGAAGGTCCGCACGGTCGGGTTGGTGAAGCGGGAATAGATGTTGCCGGCGGTCTCGCCTGCAAAGCGGGCAGCCGCCTCTTCGGCGGAGTTGAAGACAAAGCTCGAGGTCAGGAACAGCGCCTCGCTGTGTTCCATCTCCTGTGTTCGCTGCTGCCCGGCGCGGATCGCCAGAGTTTCGACATCCAAATCCATTTCGATGGGGAGCTGTAGCTCAACGCTACGAGTGGGTCGTTTATCGCTCATGATTTGGATGCTCTCGCCGAGACTGTTCGAATGCGGATATTCAGGGAACGAAACTGCCCAGACCCGACGATACGGGCCTGGCCAGCGGGGATTATGCGTTGTTGTGCAGCTCTATGATGCCGGATCCACCCTTGGCGCCTTTGGCGGAATCGTTGCGCAGGCTTTCGAGGCGACTGAGATAGGTCTCGTCGATGTCGCCAGTCACGTAATGGCCATCGAACACCGAGCAGTCGAAGCGCTCGACTTCCGGGTTGCCTTCACGGGCACAGGCGATCAGATCTTCAAGATCCTGGTATACCAGCCAGTCTGCACCGATCAGTCGCTGCACTTCTTCTTCCGTGCGGCCGTGTGCAATCAACTCACTGGCCGCCGGCATGTCGATACCATAGACATTGGGGTAGCGAACGGCCGGCGCTGCCGAGGCGAAATATACCTTGCGAGCGCCCGCGTCACGCGCCATCTGCACGATCTCTTTACAGGTGGTGCCCCGGACAATGGAATCGTCCACCAGCATCACGTTCTTGTCCTTGAACTCCAGGGAGATCGGGTTGAGCTTCTGCCGTACGGATTTCTTCCGCTGGCTTTGGCCCGGCATGATGAAGGTCCGGCCGATATAGCGGTTCTTCATGAAGCCCTCGCGGTACTTCACGCCTAGCTCCAGCGCCAACTGGATGGCCGAAGTCCGGGAAGTATCCGGAATCGGCATGACCACATCGATATCGTGATCAGGACGCAGCCGGCGAATCTTGGACGCCAGGGTTTCACCCATGCGCAAACGTGCCTTGTACACCGACACGCAATCCATGATGGAATCAGGACGGGCGAAGTACACGTATTCGAAGATACAGGGGTTGAGCTGCGCATTGTCCGCGCACTGCTGCGTATACAGGGTGCCATCGGTCTCGATGTAGACCGCCTCGCCGGGCTGCACATCGCGAATGGTGTCGAATCCAAGGGCACTCAATGCCACGCTTTCCGACGCCAGCATATACTCGACACCCTCGGGCGTCTCCCGCTTGCCGAACACCAGCGGGCGAATGCCGTGGGGATCGCGGAAGCCGACAATGCCATACCCGGTGATCATCGCAATCGCCGCATAGGCGCCGCGCACGCGTTTGTGGGTTGCTTTGACCGCGGCAAAAATATCATCCTTGCTCGGCGTCAGCTTGCCGACCTTCTGCAACTCGTGGGCAAAGACATTCAGCAACACCTCAGAATCCGAAGTGGTGTTCATGTGGCGCAGATCGGTGCGAAACAGATCCTCGCGCAGCTCATCGGTATTGGTCAGATTGCCATTATGGGCCAGCGTGATGCCGTAGGGAGAGTTCACATAGAAAGGCTGGGCTTCGGCGGAACTTGAACTGCCGGCGGTTGGGTAACGCACATGGCCAATACCGACGTGACCGGACAGACGCAGCATATGCCGGGTATGAAACACGTCACGGACCAGGCCGTTATCCTTACGCAGAAAGAAACGCTCATCCTCGAACGTAACGATACCGGCGGCGTCCTGCCCCCTGTGCTGTAGCACCGTCAGCGCATCGTACAAAGCCTGATTTACATTGGCCTTGCCCACAATCCCAACAATACCGCACATGTGTGACACCTCTTTAGGTTCGATTCGGCTAACGTTCGTTAACACTTCTGCCAGGTAATGACCTGTCTGCCGGATCAAAAACCGCCACCGGAAACGGCAACGATGCAGACCGGCTGATCCGCTCAGGATCCCGCCCTAAAACAGGGCTGCCATACTATCGCCAAACACGGTCCGCGACCAGTTTTCGACCAATGCAAATTTCGCAATCAACGTGGATTGATTCCACCAGTCGTCCTGGGTCACCGGCGTCATTCGTAGCAGTGCGATACTCGCCACCACCACCACGACCCCGCGCGCCAGTCCGAAGGCCACGCCAAGCACCCGGTCGGTGCCGGTCAGCCCAGTCATCCGGACCAGTGCGCCGATCAAATGATTGATCAACGCCCCCACGATCAGGGTGGCGACAAACAGGATCAAGAAGGCCGCGATAAAACGGACGGACGGAACGCTGATGGTATCGACAAGCAACGCCTGCATATGCGGATGAAACAGGCGGGCAATAATAAACGCCGCAATCCAGGTGGCTAACGACAAGGCTTCACGGACAAAACCACGCACCAGGCTGATGACACAGGAAATCAGAATGATCGCTAGAATAACCCAGTCAACCCAGAGGAAGCTTTGCATCGGCTCGCCAATAGAAAGGAATTCAAATCGGCCGAAATTTTACCAGAGTCATCATAGCTGGCAAATGGCGGCAATCACCAACATCCGGTGATTGCGCTCGGCATGTGGGATATGCGTAGACGCCTCAAGGCGTATAACGGACCACCAGGGATTTTACGCCCAGCAGTTCGTCCACGCGGACCTTGAGCTTCTGCGCATCAACATCCGTGAGAACCGGTCCGGCAAAAACGCGCACCATGCTCTGGCCGTCCGACGCGATTTCACGGGTATAGCCCTTCAGGCCACTTTCGCGGATCCGGTCACGCAGCCGGTAGGCATTGTCGTGGTTGGCAAAGGTGCCAATCTGCACGCTCCAAGCACTGGCCAGTCCTTTCTCATCCAGCGCCGACTCCCGTACCACCGCGTTGGCATCCGGTGCAACGGCCGTCTCGGGCTGCTTGGCGGCTGGGGCCTCCACCTTGGGCGCCGGTGCTGGCGCGACGGGATCGGCAGTGGAGCTGGCAGGCGCTGGCTCCACTGGAGCAGCAACCGGCGGAGCATCCGCTAGAGATTCCTCCATCTCCACACCGGGTTGCGGCACCTCGTTCGCAGACTCCGGCAGATTCAGGGGCTTAGGCTCCTCAATCGTGAAGGTGGGTACCGGGGGTTGTTCCGGGATTGGCAGCACCCGGGTTGCACGCTCCTCGTGTGGCTCGTCGAACAGCATGGGAATAAAGATCACCGCTAGGGAGATCAAGACGATCGCGCCAATAATTCTTTGTTTAAACCCGTCCACGTCGCTGAAATCCTCGTAAATTTTTACTGATTTTTGCTACTGGCCGAGGCTTGGGCGTCGAGCAACTGCCAGGTTTGTGCCACGGTAAAGAAGGAGCCAAAGGCAAGCAGCTGATTTTCCTCGCCGACATCGCCCATGGCAGCCGATAGAGCATCTGCC
>JAEZAA010000213.1 GCA_023430625.1 Pseudomonadota bacterium | reverse complement strand
GGATATCCCCGCTGGCACTGCACGCATCAAGAAAAGTGGCGGCCACGGTGGCCACAACGGGCTGCGCGATATCATCGCTCACTTAGGCAGCAACGAATTTCACCGCCTACGCCTGGGCATCGGCCATCCGGGCGAGAAGTCCCTGGTGGTGAATTATGTCCTGGGCCGCTTTGGCATCAGCGAACGCCAAAGCTTTGATGCCATGGCCGAGGAATGTGCGCGGATTCTCCCGCTGCTGACCCAGGGCGAACAAGCCAAGGCCATGAACCAGCTCCACTCGTTCAAGGGTTGATGCATCTGCGGGGCCCTATACCTCGCCTATCCTGCCGCTATACAGCATCGATAGAAGCCCTGCCCCCAGCTCGCTATAATACCCCGATTTCTTTCGACCCTCTCGTACACAGGTAAACGTCATGGGATTCAACTGCGGTATCGTCGGCCTGCCCAACGTGGGCAAATCCACGCTGTTCAACGCTCTCACCAAGGCCGGCATCGATGCCGAAAACTTCCCGTTCTGCACCATCGAACCCAATACCGGCATCGTGCCCATGCCCGACCCACGGCTCACCAAGCTGGCTGAAATCGTGAAGCCCCAGCGGGTTGTACCGACCACCATGGAGTTCGTGGACATCGCGGGCCTGGTTGCTGGTGCGTCCAAGGGCGAAGGACTCGGCAACCAGTTCCTGGCCAACATCCGCCAGACTGATGCCATTGCTCACGTGGTGCGCTGCTTCGAAAACGACAACGTGATCCACGTGGCCAACAAGATCAATCCGGCGGCGGACATCGAAGTCATCAACACCGAGCTGGCACTAGCTGACCTGGATACCGTGGAAAAGGCCACCAAGCGCATCGAGCGCGCCGCCAAGGGTGGCGACAAGCTGGCCAAGCAACAGCTGGCGGTGATCGAGAAGCTCGTTCCGCACCTGAACGAGGCAAAACCCGCCCGCTCCCTCAACCTGAGCCCGGAAGAACTGGCCGTCATCCGCGAGCTCTGCCTGCTGACGATCAAGCCGACCATGTACATCGCCAACGTCAACGAGGAGGGTTTCGAGAACAACCCCCTGCTCGATCAGGTTCGCGAAATCGCTGCCGCCGAGGGCGCAGAGGTTGTCCCGATCTGCAACAAGCTGGAATCGGAAATCGCGGAACTGGAAGACGATGAGAAGGCCGAGTTCCTGGCGGACCTGGGCATGGAAGAACCCGGCCTCGACCGCGTCATCCGCGCCGGCTATAAGCTGCTGGGCCTGCAAACCTACTTCACCGCCGGCGTCAAGGAAGTCCGTGCCTGGACCGTGCGAGTAGGCGCCACAGCTCCCCAGGCCGCCGCCGTGATTCACACCGATTTCGAGCGGGGTTTCATTCGCGCCGAAGTCATCGGCTATGAAGATTTCGTGGCGAACAAGGGCGAGCAAGGTGCCAAGGATGCGGGCAAATGGCGCCTGGAAGGCAAGGAATACATCGTGAAGGACGGCGACGTCATTCACTTCCGCTTCAACGTGTAAGGAGCGCACAGGAGCTGACAAGGTGGCAATAGGTCAACCCAATATGGTTGACAGCCCCCTCCGATATCCGGATAATGCGCACCCACATTAAGGCAACGTAGCTCAGACGGTTAGAGCACAGCACTCATAATGCTGGGGTCACTGGTTCGATTCCAGTCGTTGCTACCAAATGCAAAAAAGGCTTAGGTGAAAACCTAAGCCTTTTTTATTTCACCGACCTCATGTTATTGGCTTAGCGAACTTCAAGACTGCCCGCTATCTCCTGCCAAGTCGGCCATCTGCTCCCGAATCCAGCGCTCTGCCCGATCGTGCAATTCGTCGCGACTCAAACCCTCGGGCAGAATCGGCGGTCCGACCCGCACCCGGATCACACCCGGGCGCTTGAGCAGCGTTCCTGGCGGCCAGCAACAGCCAGCGGAATGGGCCACCGGGACAATGGGAACACCAGCCTGCGAGGCCAGCATCGCGCCGCCTTTATTGAACTTCTGAACCCTGCCAGGCGCCACTCGGGTCCCTTCGGGAAAAATGAGCACCCAATTCCCTTCCGCCAGCCGCTCCTTGCCCTGTCGCACCATTTGCTTAAGCGCCTGGGCCGGACGCGAACGATCAATGGCAATCGGCCGCACCTGGCGCAACACCGAACCAACCAGAGGAATCTTCAACAACTCCTGCTTAAGCACGGTGCTCTGCGGTGAAAACAAGATTCCCAGCAGGTAGGTCTCCCACGCACTTTCATGGTTGCTGAGGACGACGCAGGGCTGGTCCGGTATATTCTCCCGCCCTTCGATCTCGTAACGGATGCCACAGACAAGGCGGGCCCACCAAAGCACAAACCGGTGAAAGCAAGTGAGCACCTGGTAACGATACCGGAAGGACAGGAACGGCATCGCCAGCAGAGACGACAACCCCACACCAAGTGCGGCGCCGGCATAGCCAACGTAAAAGACCAGCGAACGGATTGTGCGAAACATGCCCTGTACCTTGTTAAAACGCGGTGGCGCTAGAATATCAGGATTTACGACGGGCCGGCACGCAACCGTGACGCTGGCCACGCCAGGCTTTCTCCCAACCCGGCTGTCGATTAGAATAGCCCCATTCCGCCGGCTCCGAGCCTATCCAGTTCACCATGGCGAGCCAACCTTACCACTCGGATAGAGAGTCCAGCCTATGCGACGCATCGTGGTTACAGGCATGGGAATTGTTTCCTGCCTGGGCAACTCCAAAGACGAGGTGCTACAGAGCCTGAGAACCGGCCAGTCTGGCATCCGGTTCAACGAATCCTATCGGGACCAGGGTTTTCGCAGCCAGATTTCCGGCTCCGTCACCGTCGACGCCGAAGCCTTGATCGACCGTAAATTTCGCCGTTTCATGGGCGACTCCTCGGTATTTGCCTATCTGGCCATGCGCGAGGCCATTGCCGATGCGGGTCTGAACGAGGAAGAGATCTCCAGCCCGCGTATCGGCATTATCGCCGGCTCCGGTGGCGCTTCTTCCCAGTACCAGATCGAATCCGCCGATGTGCTGCGCACCAAGGGCGTCAAACGAATCGGGCCCTACATGGTGCCCCGGATCATGGGCAGCACCGTCTCCGCCTGCCTGGCGACAGCCTTTAAGATTCGTGGCATCAACTACTCCATCTCGTCCGCCTGTGCCACCAGTGCCCATTGCATCGGCAACGCCATGGAGCAGATCCAGCTCGGCAAGCAGGACATCATCTTCGCCGGTGGTGGCGAAGAGGAACACTGGTCGCTGACCATGCTGTTCGATGCCATGGGCGCGCTTTCAACCAAATACAACGACACGCCGGAGCAGGCCTCGCGCCCCTTCGACGACGCCCGTGACGGCTTCGTAATCGCGGGCGGCGGCGGCATCCTGGTGCTGGAGGAGCTCGAACACGCCCTGCGGCGTAACGCTCCCATCTATGGCGAATTGGTGGGCTACGGCGCAACTTCCGACGGATTCGACATGGTCGCCCCCTCCGGCGAAGGTGCCATCCGCTGTATGCGCGAAGCGCTGGCCACCGTCAGCCAGCCCATCGACTACATCAACGCCCATGGCACCAGCACACCGATTGGGGATGTGACGGAATTGAAGGCCATCAAGGAAGTGTTTGGCGACCAGGTGCCGCCGATCTCCTCCACCAAGTCCCTGTCCGGTCACTCCCTGGGCGCAGCCGGCGTTCACGAGGCGATCTATAGCCTGCTCATGATGCAACATGGCTTTATCGCAGGCACGGCCAATGTGGAGAATCTCACCCAGGACGCAGGCCCGGTTCCGGTTGTGACCGAAACGGCTCGCCCGGCCAACCTGACGCGGGTCATGTCCAACAGCTTTGGCTTTGGCGGCACCAACGCATCACTGGTGTTTGAGAAGTTCTCGGGCTGATTAATGCCCGCCAGAGGTCTGGCGCCGGGTCTGAACGAGAGGCGGTCTAACGACTGCGCTCGGTTCAGGCCTTGGCAGCCACGACCGCTGTCTGGTGGTCAGGGTGGGCGGCCAGGCAACCCGCCGCAAGGGTCGCCAGTTCCTTGCGCCAGGACCGCTGCTTTACGCCGAAGGTATTGCGTATCTTGATACAACCCAGCGCGGCATTACCCGGTTCTGGAATCGCCGCGATCTGATCGGGCTGTGCAGCCCGCACCAACTCGCTCACTTCGTCAGCCGTCATCAGGTGTTCAGCAGCCGCACGGGCAAGCGCCAGTTGAGACACCACTTCCGCCCCAGCGTAATGATAGGTGCCCCAGACCTGGGCTCCACATAGCACCTGACGGATCATGGCAATGACCACACGCGCCACATCCTCTGGCGTGGTGGGGTTGCCACGGTGCTCATCACTGAAAAAAGCTGCCGCACCCTGACGCTTGGCCTGGATCAGGCGCTCCAGAATACCGTCCGCCGCATCATCGATCAGCCATCCCAAGCGCAGGATCAGGTATTCTTGCAGGCTCTCACGAACCACTTGTTCAGCCTGCCATTTACAGGATCCGAACAAGTATTGAGGATTACCTAGATGGGTCGCCTTGTAGAGGCTCTGCTTGTCCCCATCAAAAATGGCATAGGAGGACAACTGTAGCAGTGGAATCCGGTGCTCTGACGCATATTGCGCCAGGTGCTCCACCACCTCCAGATTGTGCAACCGGCATTGCTCCGGTTCCCGCTCGCAACGCTCCGCGCCGCCGAACTGATGGGCATTGATGATCATGCCGGGCTGCAAGCGCGCCAGAACGGCCCCTGCGTCCTCCTGCAATAGCCAGTCCCGTGCCAGTCCAACACAGTCAAGGTCCTCCCGGCTCAGGCGATCCAGGATGGTCCGCCCCAACATGGTGTCTGATCCGGTGACCAGAAACTTCACACAGGTACCTCTCGCGATTTGCATGCTCATCAATGTGGTAAATCGAATACTGCTAAAAAGGATACTGGATTTTTGCAGCCCTGTAATCCTGTGCACCGAAGACGCCTTGGCAGGCCTTCACTTGGCCCGGCCGGGTTCCCTCCAGAGGTTTGGCGCGGGCACAAAAAAGCCGGAACTTGGTTCCGGCTTTCAGAGAGCCATCCATACGACGTTAACTAGTCGGCATACTGCCGCGGCACCCGCTGGGTGACCCCCGTCAGCAGCTCATATGAAATCGTGCCGGCGCGATCCGCCACTTCATCCACGCTCACCCTGCCCCCCCACAGCTCAACCGGGTCACCCACCTGCGCCTGCGGGCACTGACTGAGATCCACGGTGATCATGTCCATGGACACCCGCCCGATCAGCGGCACCCGCTGCCCTGCCACCCAAACCGGCGTGCCCTGCGGTGCGTGGCGCGGATAGCCATCGGCGTAGCCGATGGCGACCACCCCCATCCGGCTTGGGCCCGTCGCACGCCAGGCGGCGCCATAGCCGACCGTATCGCCCGCCTTCAAATCGCGGGTGGCCAACAGTGCCGATTGCAGATGCATCACCGGGCGCAAACCCAGCTCATCGGCACTGATATGGGGAAATGGCGAACTGCCGTACAGCATGATGCCTGGTCGCACCCAATCCAGCCGCGCGTCCGGCAATGCAATCAATGCCGCGGAATTTGCGGCCGCATAGCTAAGCCCCGGCCCCGCCAGCTCCCGCCAGCGTAACAAGCAGTCCAGCTGACGCTGGGCATGGGTCAAATCGGGATCGTCGGCGCAGGCAAAGTGGGTCATGGCTCCCAGCACGCGCACGTTTGGCAGTGTCCGCAGCCGGGCCACCGCCTCCAGGGCCTGCTCCGGCGCAAAGCCCAGGCGATTCATGCCGGTATTGAGCTTCAGCCAGACCGCCAGCGGTGGCAGATCCCCCCGCCCGGCCTGTGCCAGATCCTCGATCTGCGCCCAGGCATGCAGCATGACCTCGAAGCCTTGCGCCGCACAGATGGGCAGTTCGGCGGCGCCAAACACGCCCTCCAACAGCAAAACCGGCTTGTCGATGCCGGCCTCGCGGATGCGCAGCGCCTCCTGCAGATAGGCCACGGCGAACTTGGGCGCCGTTTCGAGCGCCCGTGCCACCTGGCCGATGCCATGACCATAGCCGTCGGCCTTGATGACCCCATAACACTGGCTATCGCCTGCCCGCCCAGCCAGCACCGCAAAATTATGTCGCAGTGCCGCCAGATCGATACGGGCCCGCGCCGGACGTGTCACTCGTAATCTCCCCCTACATAGCTGCCATGCGCCAGGTCTTCGAACTTGGTATATTTGCCCAGAAACGCCAAGTGTACAGTGCCGATCGGACCATTCCGCTGCTTACCGATAATGATCTCGGCGACACCCTTGTGCTGGCTGTCTTCGTTATAGACCTCGTCCCGATAGATGAACATGATCACGTCGGCGTCCTGCTCGATAGCGCCCGATTCCCGCAGGTCCGAGTTCACCGGCCGCTTGTTGGGGCGCTGTTCCAGGCTGCGGTTCAACTGGGACAGTGCAATCACCGGACACTGCATCTCTTTCGCCAGCGCCTTGAGCGAGCGGGAAATCTCGGAGATCTCCGCCGTCCGGCCCTCGGTGGAGCCCGGCACCCGCATCAACTGCAGGTAGTCGACCATGATCATGCCCAACTGCCCCTTGTTCTCCCGAGCCACCCGCCGCGCACGCGACCGCACATCGGTCGGACTCAGGCCTGGCGTGTCGTCGATATAAAGCGGCTTGTCCTTGAGCATATTGACCGCCGAGGTCAGCCGTGGCCAATCCTCGTCCTCCAGCTTACCGGTCCGCACCTTGGTCTGGTCGATCCGCCCCAGGGAGGACAGCATCCGCATCACGATGGAGTCGGCGGGCATCTCCATACTGAATACCAGCACCGGCTTTTCCGTTTTCAGCAGGGCGTTTTCCACCAGGTTCATGGCGAAGGTGGTGTTGTGGACCAGTACGTCTTCCGCCACGAAATTGTGAGTCTCTGGCACCGTCAGATCATAGACCTGCTTCAGCCCAGTTGCTTCGATGGATACGATGGGGTCCCAATAGAGGTCGCTCAGCGCTAACTGCGCGAGATATGCGTCATTGAACAACCGCGCAAACTCCGCTGCTCGCGACCGTGACAACAGACGGCGGCTTGCCCCAGATAGATGAGGGTTGTAGCCGGCGGGACAGGACCCTCCCGCCGCCGCATAGATCTGCGGCCAACTCCGGTCGCCCTTGAGCGCCAACACATAGTCGCACACGGACTCCGGCAACAAGTCAGTATTGGTGTGGGGCTGCAGGCGGGCATTCAACCGCTCGACCTGGGCCTGCTTTTCTTCCTTGCCGAAGATACCAATTTCCTCAATGAAGCAACGCAGGCTCTCCTGATGGCTGACCACCAGTTCGTACGCCCGCCGTGACTCGCCCTGATACCGCACCGATTTCGTGCGCAGCTTGGCGAGGATGCCAAAACGTAACAGAAGATGTTGAACATCCCGCCCCAATTGCCGCGACGACGTGGCATACGACAACAGCCCCTGAGTCTCGTTCTGAATAAAAATACTGCCGTCACAGGTGAATAAACGGTTCAGAAACAGGGCTAGCGACGCCTTCGGCAAGCGAAAAACTGCCTCCGGGACTACCTTTTCCAGCGCAGACTTGCCCCGCACGCCGTGGGTCTCCAGCCACAGGGAAACCCTATTCTTGTCATTCTTGCCGACACCGGCATGACCATTGGCCAGCAAGTGCGCCTCCGTCACCTCCAGCGCCGCAACCAGCTTCGCGAAGGTTTCCTCACCCGGCAGGCTTTTCGCCTGCAGCCAGTAAGTCACCGTGGCGGGCGCGACATTGGCGAGTCCCGCCAGGTCCCGCCCGGTCAGGCACTTATGCTCCATCAGGCGCCGCAGGTTGTCGGCGAACTCGCGGCGCGCCGCGACCGTCGCCTCCCGATCCGCGCTTACACGGTAGGTCGGTGTGCGCTGGCCATCATCGATCAACACGCATGACACGCCACCAAAGTCAGCCACGGCCTGGGCAAAGTCTTCCCGAATCCGCGGACAGGAGTTGGTGAACAAGGGGCAAGCTTGGGTAGTACCGCCATCGGCCAGAAAATAGGCCAACAGCTTCACCTCGTGATCAGGCAGGCTCTCGCAGCCAAAAACAGGCAGTTGGCGAGGCACGCCGATACGCTCGCCGACCTGAATCTCGCCCAACGGCTTCCAGCCAGAGCCAGTCAAAAAAGGATGCGTCAGGGTCGTTTCAATTTCCCGTCCACTGGCCGTGGTCACGCGAAACGTTGGCTTCAAGCCGTCGTCAACAAAGGCACCTGGTACGCTTGACCGTAAACGGTAATCGCCGGCCAGCGTCAACAGCTGCCCGTTCTGACGCGCCACTAACTGCTCGATCGGTACCCGGTCACCCGTGGATGGATCCAGGATACGGCTACCCTCCACGATACATTTACCCATCGAGGGCCGTGCCGCCACGATGATCAGATCCGATGGCTGCATCCCCGAGGTTTTGGCATCCAGATCGGTAAATCCGGTGGTCACCCCGGTAATGGCATCATCCGAGTTGAACAGGTGATCGATCCGCTCCAGGGTCTTGGTCAGAATCGGGTTGATATCCTGCGGACCACCCTGATTAGGGCGCGATTCGGCAATTTGAAAGACCTTGCGTTCAGCTTCGTCCAACAGCTCGGACGCTCCCCGCCCCTGGGGATTGAATGCACCATCTGCAATTTCCTGCGCCGTATTGATCAGGCGGCGTAAAACGGCCCGCTCCTTGATGATGGCGCTATAGGCCCGGATATTGGAGGCACTGGGAACGTTCCGCACCAGCTCCGACAGATATCCGACACCTCCTGCATTGTCCAGCTCGCCCAGGCGCTTGAGCGTCTCGGACACGGTGACCATGTCAAACGGCTGGCTGTCCGAGGCCAGACGAGCGATCGCCTGAAAGATCAGGCGATGGTCATGACGATAGAAGTCGCCGTCGGTGACTTCATCGGCAATGCGGTCCCAACTGCTGTTATCGACCATCAAGCCGCCAAGCACGGCCTGTTCGGCTTCAATCGAATGGGGTGGAACCTTAATGCCAGCAGCATCCTGGTTCTGGGGGTGAGTTAATACCATTCCGGTCATAATCTGGTGCCGTGGGTATGTACTGAGGAGGTGGGAATTCGAATCAAATCATCTACGGGTAAACCCGTTATACCGCGGAGTCAATTCTAAGAAAAAATTTGGCCCGGGAATACGTTAGCACTCCCAGGCCAAAGAAGACTAGTACGTCACGTGCGGACGTACAAGCAAAGCCGGCTTATTTGCCGGCTTTCTTACTTGCAGACAAACGGCAGCTTATTCGCCAACAACGACCAGATTGATCGTGGCGTTGACATCGCTGTGCAGCTGCAGAGTGATTTCGTACTGGCCGATGTTGCGAATCGGACCTTCCGGCATCTTCACTTCAGCCTTGGTCACCGCCTCACCGCTCGCAGTGATCACGTCGGCAACGTCACGGGTTCCGATAGAACCGAACAGTTTGCCTTCGTCACCAGCCTTGGAAGCCAGACGGAATTCCTTGCCTTCCAGACGCTCGGCGCGTGCTTGTGCTTGTGCCAGGGTCTCGGCCTGCGCCTTCTCCAGTTCCGCGCGACGCTGTTCGAACTGCTCCAGGTTAGCCTTGGTTGCAGGAACGGCCTTGCCGTAAGGAATCAGGAAATTACGACCAAAACCGGCCGCTACTTTTACTTTGTCACCCAGGTTGCCCAGTCGGCGTACCTTTTCGAGCAGAATAACTTCCATCTCGTTTACCTCATCAAAACCTGTCTAAATCCAGCCCATCGCCAGCACTATTCGGTACCAATCCTGCCGCGGAAATTGATGAAGCTATCAACCACCGCCACAATCATCAGCAGGAACAGGGTGCTGGGACCCATAAAAATCGCTACTGCGTAAAAGGCGATCAACCAATGAACGCCCAGATTCCGCTTCCCCACGATGCCGTGTACCAAGGCAAAACCCGCAATCACCAGAGGCACCAGAAATGCCGGCACCACACTGATTGCCGCGTAATCCAAGGATGGCCCGACCAATGTCACCAGCAACGCCAGACCCGCGTACAGCGGCGGCATGCGAAGTTCATGGAACTCCCGGCGAAAGCCTCCCGGATTGAACAGCTGCGCCTGCCAGGACCGCGCCAGCATCAAGCAGACGAGGGCCAGTAACAAATGCGATGCTGCAAAGGCTCCGGCGACCAACGCACTCAGTGCACTGTCAAACCTGCTCCCCAGTTGTTCGACCAATTCCGGCGAGAGGTCGCGATACACGTCCCCAAGCGCCCGAACCAGTTCCTGCTGCAGCCCCGGCAACAAGGCCGGCAGTGTCAGGCTGATCAGTGTGGCCAGGGCCACACCGCCGAACAACGTACGCTGCCATGAAACGGTTCGCTCCAGAATCACCGCCAGGCCCCAGGTCGTGACCAGCACAACCAGCACCTGCGGATCCTGTTGCAGCATCCACCATCCCATGGCCGGCAGTGCTGCCCATAACAGCAGCACCAAGCCTGCCTGAGGTCCGCGACGCAAGGTCACCAGACCGACGGCTGCCGCACTGAGCCAGAACAACAACGGCACAGCAGCGGCGAACACGGCCACCCATGTGGCCTGCGCACGCCCCCGCAAAAGGTACTCGGCTAACGCACGCATAAAAGGTTAAAGCAGTTAAATATCGTGGCTGTCTGAGTACGGCAGCAACGACAGGTAACGGGCGCGCTTGATAGCGGTAGCCAACTGACGCTGATAACGCGCCTTCGTTCCGGTGATACGGCTGGGAACGATTTTACCGGTCTCCGTGATGTAGCCTTTCAGAGTCTCGATGTCTTTGTAATCGATTTCTTTAACGCCTTCTGCGCTGAAGCGGCAGAACTTACGACGGCGAAAAAAACGTGCCATAACTTAATCCTCTCTCAATCTTTCAATCTGACGATGTCGCTCAGTCGACCCTGGGTCGCGCCGGGATTACTCCACGTCGCTGTCGGAGTCGTCGCTGCCTTCGTCTTCATTGTAGGAGCGGCGTCCTTCACGGCCACCACGCTCTTCGCGATCGCCACGACCTTCGCGATCGCCACGGCCTTCACGGCCTTCGGAAGCGCGCGTCATCGGAGAGGCTTCGGTAACGGCTTCATCGCGACGGATAACCAGGTCGCGGATGATGGCGTCGTTGAAACGGAAGTTGTGAGTCAGCTCGTCGAGAACTTCGCCGGAGCACTCAATGTTCATCAGCACGTAGTGTGCCTTGTGAACCTTGTTGATCGGGTAAGCCAGGTGACGGCGGCCCCAGTCTTCCAGGCGGTGAACAGCACCACCGCTGGCGGTAACCTGACTGGTGTAACGCTCCACCATGCCGGCAACCTGTTCGCTTTGATCCGGATGGATCATGATGACGATTTCGTAGTGACGCATTGTCTCTCCTTACGGTTTAGACAGCCTCCCCCGCCCATCGGGGAAAGCAAGGAGTCATCCGAATTTTCGGAACCGCGCATTTTAGTGACCTTTTTTTCACCACGCAAGGCAAATCGTTGGCGATTGGGGATCGGCACGGAGTGGGGAAAACGATTAGCGACGGGCGGCCAAACGCTGTCGCACCGCCTCGAACAAACAGACGCCCGTGGCGACCGACACGTTCAGGCTGCTGACCTCGCCATGCATCGGTAAATGGGCCAGGTAATCGCAGTGCTCACGGGTCAAGCGCCGCATGCCTTTCTCTTCGGCCCCCATCACCAAGGCGATGGGCCCCGTGAGATCCGTTTCGTAGAGCGTCGCGGGCGCGTCGCCACTGGTGCCGACCAGCCAGATATTGCGATCCTGCAGCTCGCGCAGGGTGCGCGCCAGGTTGGTGACCCGCACCACCGGCACTGCTTCGGCGGCGCCCGATGCAACCTTGCGCGCCGTGGCGTTGAGGGGTGCGGATTTATCTTTCGGCACGATGACCAGATGCACGCCGGCGGCATCGGCAGTCCGCAGACAGGCGCCCAGGTTGTGCGGATCAGTCACGCCGTCCAGTACCAGGATAAAGGGCGGGCCATCGATCGCATCCAGCAGATCGACCAGATCTTCTTCGCCTTTTTCCGGCGTCATTTCACAGCAGGCAACGATACCCTGATGCACGCCTTCTACCAGGCGATCCAGCTCATCCTTGGCCACCTCGTCCCAGTGCACGTGCTTTTCCTGGGCAAGCCGCAACACGTCCTGCATGCGCGGGTCGCGCCGTCCGCGCACCACCAGTAAGCGCGCAATCTCCTTGGGGCGGCGCTTCAACAACGTAGAAACGGCATGCATGCCAAATACGTATTCAAATTCCTGCATCAGAATCTCTTCAGCTCAATCAGGTTCAGGACGACGGGATGTTCTGTCGCTGGCGTCTAACGCTTCGACCGGCTGCGCCGTGACTTGCCGCCGCCAGCCTTCTTTTTCTCGGACGAATCCTTGCTCGCGACCTTGCCCTTGGCGCCTTTCGACGACTCAAGCACCGCCTCGCGCAACTTCTGCTTGGCAGAGCCACGGGAAGACTTGCCCTTGCCCGCTTCACCATCACGCCCTTTACTGCCGGGGCCGCGCCCTTTCCGGACCGAACCATCACTGCTGCGACGCACTGGCTGCCCGATCAATTCGAAATCAATTTTGCGGTCATCCAGGTCGATACGAACCACCCGCACCCGCACCTCGTCGCCCAGACGGTAGCTGGTGGAGGTCCGCTCACCCACCAGGCGATGCTTGGAGGGTTCGAAGTGGTAATAGTCGCTGGTCAGGGACGACACATGCACCAGACCTTCGACAAACAGATCCTTCAGTTCCACAAAAATGCCGAACGGTGCCACCGAGGCAATGACGCCATCGAACTCCTCGCCCAGGTGCTGCTGCAGGTACTCACACTTGAGCCAGCTGGCCACGTCACGGGTCGCATCATCGGCCCGCCGCTCGGTCATGGAGCAGTGCTCGCCCATGGCCAGCATCTGCGCCATGTCGTATTGATAGCGCTCGCCCTTGGGAATGGATGGCGCGCCCTTGACCCGCACCACATGAGGATTCTCTGCCTCGCTGCGAATCAGGCTCTTGATGGCGCGATGCACCAGCAGATCCGGATAGCGGCGAATCGGCGAGGTAAAGTGGGCATAGGCCTGATAGGCCAGACCAAAGTGGCCCTCATTATTGGGCGTGTAGACTGCCTGGCTCAGGGAGCGCAGCATGACCGTCTGGATCAGGTTGGCGTCGGGGCGATCCTTGATCGACTCCAGCAGCTTTTGGTATTCCTGGGGCGACGGCTTGAGTCCACCACCAAGATTCAGGCCCAGCTCTCCCAGAAACGCCCGCAGGTTTTCCAGCTTCTCCGCCGTCGGCCCCTCGTGTACCCGGTACAACGCCGTGACGCCATACTTGCTCAGGAGTTTCGCCGCCGACACGTTGGCGGCCAGCATGCACTCCTCGATCAGACGGTGGGCGTCGTTACGCACCACCGGCACGATTTCCTCGATCTTGCGGTTTTCACCAAACAGGATCCGGGTTTCCGTGGTTTCGAAATCGATGGCGCCACGGGTTTCCCGCGCCTGGCGCAGGGCCTCATAGAGCTCATGCAGATTCTCCAGGTGCGGTACCACCTCACGATACTCCGCGCGCAAGGCCTGCCCTTCGTCGGAGCCTGCATCCTGCAGCATGGTCGCGACCTTGTTGTAGGTCAGCCGCGCCTTCGAGTGCATCACCGCCTCATAGAACTTGAACCCACTGATCCGCCCATGACGGCTGATGGTCATCTCGGAGACCATGCACAAACGGTCAACCGCCGGATTCAGCGAACAGAGGCCATTGGAGAGAATCTCCGGCAGCATGGGAATCACGTGGTCGGGGAAATAAACCGAGGTCCCGCGCTGGGACGCCTCCACATCGAGCGGCTGCCCGGGACGCACATAATGCGACACGTCGGCAATCGCCACGAACAGACGCCAACCACCACTCTTTCTCGGCTCGCAGTACACGGCATCATCGAAATCGCGGGCATCTTCGCCGTCGATGGTCACCAGCGGCAGATCTCGCAGGTCGACCCGCGCCTGCTTGTCCGCTTCCGCCACCGTATTACTGAAGGCCTTCACCGCCTGCTCCACTTCCGGCGGCCAAACGAACGGAATATTGTGGGAGCGAATCGCCACTTCGATTTCCATGCCCGGCGCCATGTGGTCGCCCAGCACTTCCTTCACCTTGCCAATGGCCTTGGTGCGCATCGTCGGATACTGCACGATCTCAACCGCAACATACTGGCCATGCTGGGCGCCGGCGGTCTCGCCTGGCGCGATCAGAACATCCTGAGTCATCCGGCGGCTGTCCGGCGTGACGAAGGCGATTCCTTCTTCTTCCCAGAAGCGGCCGACCAGGCTTTGGGTATTGCGTTCTAATACCTCAACGATCACGCCTTCCTGGCGGCCCCGCTCATCGACGCCATCCACCCGCACCAGAACCACATCGCCATCGAACACCGTCCGCATCTGGCGGGCATGAAGGTAGATGTCGGACTTACCTTCGTCCGTGATCAGAAAGCCATAGCCATCGCGATGCCCCTGCACCCGCCCCCGAATCAGATCCATCTTGCTGATCACGCCATAGGCGCCCCGCCGGTTGCAGATCAGCTGACCGTCACGGGTCATGGCGATCAGCCGGCGGCGCAAGGCCTCAATGGAATCGTCGTCGGTCAGATTGAACTCTTCAGCCAGCTCCGGGTGGGTCGCTGGCCCCTGCCGCTGCTGCAGGTGTTCGAGGATGAATTCGCGGCTCGCGATGGGGTTGTCGTACTTCTCGGCTTCGCGGGCAAAATTTGGATCTTGCAGGCTTTTCTTACTTTTTTCGGTCATTCAGTTTTCCATATGACGTGCGCCCGACTTCAGTTCACGGCTTAGCGTGTTCGGCTGTAGCACTCGTGTGCCAAGGCCGCGCAAACCCAGCTTAACCAGGTAAGCTGAAGCTGTTGCACAAAATTTGCAAAGATTATAGACGCTTCTGTTCAGGCACTGAACGGGCGAAGCAGGGAAAACAGGGTCTTTCAGAAACTTTAAAGAAAGTGTTTGACAAAGAAAAAACTCGTCGGTAAAGTACGCGCCACTGACGACAGCGACGGCTCGAATCCTCCTCCGAGATGGATTCACAGAGGGCCGAAGCAAGCTGACGACTCAGTGCCGAGGTGGTGAAATTGGTAGACACGCTAGCTTCAGGTGCTAGTGGGGGCAACCCCGTGGAGGTTCAAGTCCTCTCCTCGGCACCATTAAATATCTTCAAATGTATTCAAGCTTCTGATTTAGAAGGACCTTCTGAATACATTTAAATCCCTTCCTGGTGCTCCGTAAGGTGTACCGCAGCTAAAAATTTCAGAAAAGTGTACCGTGAGTTGTGCCGCGTTTGATTAAAAAATGCGATCATGACTTACCGGATTTTTCTAAAAGAGCAGCACCACCTATCCTGTCCAAGCTCTTCGCCCCTCCCCTACGAATTCAGCCCAATTACCTGCCGCGCAACTAGCTCTTGTCCCGAAAAGGGTGGCTTGGGAAAAAATATCGATTATCCAAATCTAACGTAAGGCCGCACCCCCTAATCACACCGAAGTAAAGGCAGAATCCGATCAGCGCCCATAGAGCGCCAGATATAAGAAGCTTCCAAAAGGCAACTTCGCTGTCAGAAAAGAAAATGACTAAAAAGCCAACCAAAGCGCGACCATCCTGAGAATAGGCATATACGTCAGCACCAGCGGCTAAAAGAAGTGCCAGGCAAAAGTAATTTAGCAGGTTGTCCTTTTTCTGTTCTGCCACCAGAGATTGGTAGTAATCATATGCGATCGCGCTGTCCCTTCTCACCGCATAGCGCATTAGATCCTCCAGATAGAAAAAATCCTCGAGCTTTCGCGCATGCCGATCTTCATAGCTAAAGAACTCGTAGGCTTTATAAGGAATAAAAAAGCCCAGAAAAGTGATCATCATCCTGACCAGCGGTACGACAAAGGACATAAAGAAAGCGAGCATGCAAAAAAACAGCAATACATGTCCGAAGGGAATATCGCTTGCAGCGGACGAGTATGTAAGCCCGATAAGAGGCTGGTCTCGAAAAACTATGAGACAGAAGTCGAGAAAGAAAACAAATGAAGCCAACAAGGCGAAATACCGAAACTCCTTTGCCTTCTCAAGTTGAGCACTTAGCTTGTCTAGCGAACCTTCCCAGGACATTTTGCCATTTTCCCTAAACACACAGGTCGACCAGTCAGAAGCATAATTACACACCTCTGATGGGAAATATCGCGCCCTCTAGGTCACGGCTTCTTGAAAAACCAGATGGAGAGCAGGCATCCCGTCTGCCTATGTGCCGCTCACCCTTTGCTCTGCTCCTCAGCACCATTGTGTCGGTTGTGCGCCAACTGCATCGTTGGCAGAACCGTTCTTGGGAGATGCATGCGCTGGCTTTGAGTCATAAGAAGCTCACGCCAATATGGCCACACATGATAGCTGCAGTTTTTTAAAGCAAACTCATCAATACAGCTTTGCTCTAGCGTCTCCGTCATTTTGTATTCAGCAATGAATTCCGCCTCTATAAGAGCCCGTACGGCCTTGTCTCCATCAGAGTCGCGGGTGTCGATCCACCTCGCACCCAAATCAATGGAAACTCTGAGAAAAAGCCCTTCGTTCTCCAACTCTAGAACGGCCGCCCGCTTCACGAGGTGCTTGGTCTGAATCGCTATAGAGTCATAGTCGGCGCAGTATTTCGGATCGAACTCCTCCACACAATGCGCGACAAGACCTCGCAAGTAGACATCTTGAATCTGAAGGGCGTCGATTGCTTTCTGAAGGTTTGGGCTAATCATGCATACATCCAGTGTGACTCAGATTCATACTCAGGCTTTGATGCTGTAATTAGCCTCAAGCGGGGCACTTGCCTTGGTCGCCCCTCCAGAGGCACTGTTTCCCATTCCCCGGGCCACTCCTGTCTAGTCCTTGCTAGAGCTCCGGCACTCTCCACTCCTGCCCTTCGCGCGAGGAGCTCGAAAGCTTCCGGAACATCCGAGACAACTCGCAATAGTTTATCCATAGCCTCGGACTGCACTACGTCATCACTTTCATACTTGGAGAAGGCAACAGGGCCTCCCCCAAAGATTTTCGCCGCTTCAGCCTGGCTTATTCCCAGTTGCTCGCGCAAAGTACGAACTTCTGCTCCGGTAAGCAAGCCGTCGACACGTTTTCTAAAAGCCATTACGGCACGCTTGTTAAGGCGAGCCTGCACCGCATTGGTCTGTTCAGAGCCACAGCAGTCGCATACAGAATAATGGGCATCTAACTGGCCTGTTTGTCCTTTATACTCAACCAGATTCTTCTCTACCGCAGCTGCAAGATTCCCTTCTCCACAAATCGGGCATACATCTAACTTCGTTGCCATGATTAGCTCCTGTCCTGTGAAGGATGGCAAGACACCAAGAGTAACAAGCTACCGGTCTTGCCTATCGCAAACTTTATGTAATATTCAAAATCCATTTCTTTATGTGCCGCATCCACCCATTCTCTCCGTATCACGGAATAAGCGTCACATGCTGCCCAAGGGCCGTTCGGCGCTTGTACACACCATTCCGCACCGAGAAACCGCCCCCGTTGCACTCCGGAACGCAACAGATCTCGGGCATCATCTAGATCTAATCCGTAATTTTGCAGATCGTTTTTACATTTGCGCGTCCAGAGCACCAGACTTTGTTCTGCTTGCTGTGAAAGTAGCTCCAGTACTTCAGCCACTGGATAAATGGGACCGCCCTCAATTCTACGATCATCAGCCGCACTAGCTGGAAGCCTGCCTGTGAAGCGGCTGACGATTCTATTATTTACCATTATGGTAAGTCCACCCCATTTTTTCCAATCTCAGCGCTACTTTTTGTGTTTTATACCTACAACAATGCCTGCTTCGGTCAGATCCCTTCAACATCAACTCCGTGCTCAGCAAGCCAGACGTTCCGCTGCTCGTAATCCGGCATAGCACGCTCAACTCTCTACCAAAACTCGGGCGTATGATGAGGCTGATGAAGGTGTACCAACTCGTGGACAACGACATACTCTGCAACTGGTGCGGGCAGCAGCATGGTTTTCCAGTGGAAGTACAGCCAGTTTCCCTTACCACAAGAGCCCCAGCGATAGCCAAGATCCTGCACCTTCACACCAGCGGGAGAGACCTCCATCCTGGAGCAATACTCGGCGACTCGCGCTTCTAGCCAACGCCGCCCCCGCTCACTATACCAGCGGATGAAGTGCTCGCGGGCTTGAGGCACATCTTGGCGCCTCAGCAGAAATCGGCCATTCACCAGCTTCAAAGGAACGTCCTGATTATCGACCAACCGGAGACGGTAACTTCGTCCGAGATAAAGAAACCCTTCGCCATCGACGTATTCTTAAACCGGAACAAGCCGCTGCAGCCGCTCCTTCTAGGCAAGTTTGGTATAAACCCAAAACTGCTTCTCCTCGACAAACTCGCGCAGATCGTCCTCGGCGACGCGTGGAGGTGCAGTTATGACCAACTCCCCGCCCGATCGACAGTGATCTCAATCATCCGGCGACGGTCGCTACGCCTGAGTTCGAACCTTAGGTCCTCTACACAGAGGAATGCTTTTGTTTCTGCCTGGGCAAGCATCAGACTTGCACTAGCTTCTCATGATTGGCTCGCGCCTGTTGCATAAGCTTATTGGCGAGCACACTAGCAGTATCCGCATCAACCCAGGGTGGCCGCCGCGTCATCAGAACACCGAGAATCTGCCCATTCAAATCACCCTGCGCAGCCCGTTTGTGAAGGCTCAAAATATTTCGGTGACCATGAAGCTCTTGCACAAGCATGTCCACTAACTCTACAGCTATATCCTTCACCCGCGCCAAATCATCAGAAGCCGGCGATTGCTCCGCATACACCTCTTCCAATGAGAGTACGAAAGGCCTGCGCATAGCGTTCAGGCAGATTACCCATATTGCTGTCTTCACTTGCCTTGCCGGACCGGAGCTCGTCAATAATTCTCTGCAACTGTGCCAGTAGCTCGTTCCACTGCTCGCCCAATCTCTTCGAGGCGGCTCGAACACATATCCTGCCGCGATTTGCCCGGCTTTGACTTCGTGAACTGTTTAACCCGCTGTATCTGCCAAATCACTGATAGTCGTCTGCAAGCCCACTGCTGAACAGCATTTCCGCATCCTCGGCGACGGCGATAGCATCCCGCACTTCCTGGCGTTTCAAATCGAGCACTCGTAGCTTGCCGCTTTCCTTCACTTTGGCAAGCGATTCAATCCGGCGATAGACAGCGAGATGGTTTGCGGCATAAAGCGCCAAGCCTTGCAGCTTGGGAAGCGCATCGCCCAAATGCAGCCCATGCGGATCAACCAGATCGACCACGAGGGAGCCGTCCTGCTCGGCAAAGAACAGAAAGTCTGGGCGAACAATCCCGTACTGACCGGATTTCTCATAGGCGATACCCAACGACGCTTGCCCTGGCTGTTGCGGATTGCGGTACCAGAAAGAGAATCCTGGCCTTGCCGATTCAGTCTCGACAACCGTGCGCTCCCAATCATTCAAGTCAGCTGGGTACTTGCCTGCATGGTCGCATAGCAAGTGGCCATCCCAGCCCGGGAGCACCCTCACCTTGCCGTTTTCGTTCGCCTTGGTCGCCTCATAACGGGCCTCAGGCTTCAGCAAGCCTACATCCTGCGGCTCCGTACTCATTTCGATGATCTGCCGATAGGATTCCCTTCGATCATCGCTCAGAGCCTTTATCTGCGCCCCATACTTGGCCAACCAATCCTTCGCCAGCTTATCAGCCTCGGCATCGAAATAAGCCTGTGCCTCCATTACCAGCCCCAAGCCAGCAACGGTTACGCGGGCTTCAACGATCGCTTCCAAGAATGCTTCCGGGTCATCCTCTCGGTCGGCTTCCTGGCTCGCCAGATGGTCAACATACGAATGGGCAATCGCCGGGCTGAAGATGCGTGCCGCACGGCGGTAGGCGTCGTCGATTACCGCCACGTCGGCATCTTCCCAGAACTGTTCCAGACTCCGGCCCTGGCCCAGCATATCTGCTTTCACGGTCTTGCCATCCACAACCAGGACAGACTGCCGCTTGGCCTTGATCTTGGCTGCGTTGTCTGCCTGAAACTTATCCAGAACTGCATGCATTTCTGCATGGGCCAGCCTGCCTGCACCAGGGAGAATATCATCGGATACCAATTCATGGGCCAGCGCAGTCAACCTGACAGCAGGCTTGGCACCTCGCTGTGGCCTTGTTTGTGACGGTAATGCTTCAAATGCCTCCCACACGGCAGGCGAAACAGAAGAGTTCGGCACCACTTCAATGTAGTCAATCAAGACGCGACCTGGCGTTGCCGCCTCGCTGCCGGTCGTCAACTCATCGACCACCTGCTCCACGGCCTTGCGATTGAATTTCGGCAGCAAGCAGTCCACCGCATTCAAGCGGTCATTACCAGGGATACGGCGAGCCAGTGGCGAACGCACCAAGCGACCCAACAACTGCGTAATGTGGTCCTTGTCCTTGGCTGCACGGAATGAAACCATGACCTCGGCTCGCGGGCAATCCCAGCCTGTGCTAATTGCATCCTTGGCAATCAACACACGTACCCAGGTTGACTCCTCGACTCGCTGAGGTTCGATATAGGGCACGTCCCGGTTACCGAACCGCTGCGTCGTATGATCCCCGAAAACGTGCGCCACGCTGGCAGATGGCAGCTCAGGGTAGCGCTCGAAAATGGTATCCAGCGCCCGCCCGATTTCATCGGGGTCAGGCGTGTTGGGAACCTGCAAAACCATCAACGGCACGACAATATGTGCTTCCTGCTGTTGCTTGGAGTAAGCCGCCCAAGCAGCGGTGGACTCTTTCAACTTGTCGGTCGCTCGACGCACCAGAACGGTATCGAAGTCACCAACATTGTCCGGTATATCCAGCAGGATGGTGTCTTTGATAAGGCCGGACTCTTGAACCTTGGAGGCATCAACTTCCACATTGGGCAGCTTGATGTGCTTGCCTGCCGACTCAATCGCCTTGTTGAATCGCTCCACAGTGGCTGAGATACCCCATACCGCTGGGATGCCGGGCACGCTGCCTACGCCATTGATGAGCCTTTGGACGATAGTGCTCTTGGCGTTCTGGCTAGCCGCCGTCTGTGTTCCCATGCCTCGGTGCGCTTCATCCAGCACGAGATACAGCGTCAAATCCGGGTCTTCAATCGTGTTCTGTATGGTGTCCCATATAGTGTACGCACGTAGATCGGGGCGCATGTCGGGAAACGTGCCATCCACCTTGGCCGCCATTTCCTCGGGATCATGGCCACGCACCAGAAGGCTGTTCTTGCTGAGCTTCTGGGTATTGAGAAAGTAGATTTTGCCGGCCTGGAACTTCGGCCTGTTAAAGGTGTTCTCCACCACTACCAGGTCGGTGTAATTAATGCGGTCGCTTGCCTCGATGAAGCGAAAGCGTGTCTGCTCATTCAGCGATGGGTCATCGCTAAACCAGATCACAACTGCGCCGGGGTCGGCATCAAAGCTGAACTCGTCGTCACCATGAAACAGCGCCTCGAACGTGGCCGCAGCCATTACCGTTTTACCAGCGCCGGTTACCGCAGTGAGTGAGAACGCCGTCCTGTCGGCTTCGCTATGCCATAGGCGGCGAGCCTTGCCCAAGTTATTCAAGGAGTCGCGGACGGCGTCGCGCTGATAGTCTTTGAGCGTGAACTTCATCCGTTATTCTCCGTTGGTGAAGCTGAAGTTGGTGAGATATGACTCGTACAGGCGTACTGGCTCGACGCCATCGGGCAACCGCTTGGCAATAGCCTGGAAGCGCCGGTCATCATCGGTAACGATATACGCAATGCGCATTCCATCGACTTTGGTCAGCCCCTTGATAAAAGGTGTAGCTGCATCCACATTGCTAAGCAGTCCATAGGCATCCGCCACCGCCCAGCCTTCACTTGGCAGCTTGTCTATACGGCTGCCCCTCGCTCCAGCCCGCAACCACAGCAACGGCGCAACTCGGTTAAACGCCAGGTTGTGGCTGACCGACACAGGGGTTTCATAGGTGAGGGTGAAAAACTCGGCATTTTCCTCGAAGCCTTCGGCCAATGGAAACTCATCTGTGAATTTGTAGCCACCCTTGATCGGTTCGCCGTCCGGTGTCTTGCCGGTAATAGCAGCAGCAACTCGCGGCTTGGTGATGTAGTCGCAGATGCCCCATTGCTCCCATTCAGGATCGCCAGGACGCAAGCCTGCTTCACGCAATTTCTTTTGTTCATCAGCGGCGACTTCGTTATTGGTCACGCCAATACACTGGCGACGGCCACCATCCTGCTTGTTGAGACGCATTACGGCGTGAGCTGTTGTCCCAGATCCACTAAAGAAATCAAGAATTACAGCATCAGGCTTGTTGACAACAAAGAAACGCAAGGCATCTTCGACTGCATATAGGGACTTCGGATATGGAAATTTTCTGCCTGGGATGAACGAAGCCAATAATGTAGAACCATTCTCCGAAGCATTGTGCGAGGCAATCTTCCATTGCGTTGGCGCGATACGCGATTCGCCATCACTGGCGCCATGCGCAATCAACGAGCCGTCTGCCGCCCGTCCTTCGACAATGAACCTGTCTGACATAACTTCAGCATAAGCACCATCAGGAAGATAGTTCACAACAAAGCCGTAAGATGTCTGCCTTCCGAGTCGTATACGCCCTTGTTTTATTCTTTCCCTTAGCTCATCTGCACCGATTTGCCATCTACCTTCTGTCCCATTGGTTCTAATTGGAAGAATTGGCACCAGCCCCTCTCGATGAGGAGGAACATGCTCACTTTCTGGCAAACTTTCACCAATTTCTACGATTTTCCTTGTGACTGGATCAGCATAAATCGGATAAAACATAGAAGGCCGGTCAACGCGTCGAGCTTCGGATCCACGACGCATCATCGAAGTCCAACCCGGCTTTGCCCTCCTCTCTGAATCATCCTCTTCTACATCCTCATCGTTGGTTTGGGTCGAAGTTGACCACTCCTTTGAAAGAGGTAATCGCTCAGGAAGCGCCAGACCGAACATTACGAAGTAGATATATTCGTCTGAACGCCGGAAGCCTCCCCTAGAAACCCCTTTCGGGTTTATTTGGGTAGAGATCATCTGAATATTGGCATCCAGGAAAATTTGCTCTAGTAGCAATCCAAGCCGCAGATATTCCTTTTCGTCGATAGTGACAATCAGCACCGAATCAGCCGGATTCAGTAACTCTCTCGCCACCAACAAGCGCCGCTCCATCATCGCCAGCCACTTGCTATGTCGATACAAGTCGTCCTTCTCGACATAATCGTTGTTGTATTTCCAGTCCTTCGCACCGCTGTTGTATGGTGGGTCGATATAGATGGCGTCCACCTTTCCCCGATGGGTGTACGTCAGCGCCTTCAAGACATGGTAGTTTTCGCCATTGATGACTGTGTGATAGGGCTTGTCGCCACCGCGTTGCACCTTGCCGGTACTGACCAGGCCGGGATAAATCGTGTCACGGAACTCGGCCACCACAACCAAGTCATCCACAGCTACGGTTTGCGTTTCAACCACTGCGGCACCCAACAACTCCAATTCAGCCGTTTTCTTGGATCTTTGAATGCTCTTCACTAGCCACAACCGCTGATCGCCATTCGTGGTGGAGCCACGCTCCGGCAGTACGCGCACCTTGTCACCCTTCCTAATCGGCCGCAGGGGCAATTCAACCGCTTCCGGGCTATGACGCTCGAAGTTCAGCCCGAAGGGTAGCCGTGACGACAGCATTTTGAACTCTCGATCCAGCTCGGCCCCTAACGCCGCGTCTTTGGCTTTTGCTTTTGCAATTAAATCAGTCAGTCTGGACACAGCAATAACGTCTCTTTTTATCTTCGTTTTTAGTGACGTGGCAGTACCACGCCGCAATGCTTATAAATGGTAGTTCGCGACACGCCGTAGTCACGGGCCACTTCGGCAACGCTTGTGTTCGGGTCGCGCAGCAGTGCCTTGATCTGACGTATCTGTTTCGCGTCCAACTTAGGCTTACGGCCGCCTGCACGGCCTCGGGCGCGAGCGGCCGCCAGCCCGGCTTGAGCGCGCTCCCGCATCAAGCCACGCTCGAACTCAGCCAGCGCCGCAAACACATGAAAAACTAACTTGCCCGCCGCGCTGCTCGTTTCAATCTTCTCTGTAATGCTCTCGAAGCCGATGCCACCCTGCTCAAGGTCCGCGATAATTTGCACCAGGTCGGGCAAGCTGCGCCCAAGGCGATCCAGCCGCCATACCACCAGCGTGTCCCCAGCTCGCAACACATTGCGGCACTGCTCAAGTTCCGGACGCGCTGTATTCTTCCCGCTAGCCGTTTCCTCGTAGATCACGCTACACCCAGCTTGCGAAAGCGCATCACGCTGCAAGTCCAAGTGTTGGTCATCGTCGGTCGATACGCGAGCGTATCCTATCCGTTGATTCATGGACGCTACCAGAACATTGAAAACTAGACGGCAATATTAACACCCGCAGGTAACTCTCTCCACGGAAGAGTGCCACGCTTTCAAGGCCGGTAAAAAGATGGAATAGTTGTCGAGTCTGGAAGACGTATGGCGGAGCATGTCAACAGGTCCCAGGCACGACCTTTCGAGCTCACCACATGGAGTGAGTCACCATGGCTACAACCTTCAGTATTGGAAAATAACTAGACTGGACGGAGCGCCTGAAGCTACTCACAGTATGTACAACGCAACTGCTAGTCCGACCAATAACACAATAAACGCCGCAAACGCACCTAACGAGACAAAATCTTCAACTTCTGCACCACAAAACGGGCACCAGGATTTGTATGGACGGCCGTCTAGGAATGAAACTCTTGGCGTAATACAGCGTCCGCAGTGGCGGCAAACAACTCCATCAATCTCGCGCTGACTTGGGGGCGGGCTTTTTGGCATATTCGATTCCTCCATAGATTCTCGAATCTATGGTACCGAGCTCTGCGGAAGTGCAAACTCTCGGGAGCTCGCTCCGATTTGATAGCTCACAATTACTATTAGCATCGCGCCCCTGTCGCCCCTGTCGCCCCTGTCGCCCCTGTC
>JAEZAA010000183.1 GCA_023430625.1 Pseudomonadota bacterium | reverse complement strand
CATGAAAGCAGTCCTCGACAACCTGGTGAATGAAGTTGGCAAGGTGCTGCTGGGTAAGGAGCGCCAGATTCGTCTGGCGCTTGCCTGCCTGATCTGCCGCGGCCATCTGCTGATCGAAGACCTGCCCGGGATGGGCAAGACCACGCTGTCTCATGCGCTGGCCAAGGTGCTTGGCCTTTCCTACAAGCGCATCCAATTTACCAGCGACCTGCTACCGGCAGACGTGCTGGGGATCAACCTATTCGACCGTAACCGCAACGAGTTCGTCTTTCATCCCGGCCCCGTCTTCTCCCAGGTTGTGCTGGCGGACGAAATTAACCG
This sequence comes from Pseudomonadota bacterium, assembly GCA_023430625.1. Taxonomy (GTDB): domain Bacteria; phylum Pseudomonadota; class Gammaproteobacteria; order Pseudomonadales; family Oleiphilaceae; genus JAEZAA01. The sequence goes on along the minus strand of JAEZAA010000183.1, from coordinate 6,061 downwards.
GGCCACTCCCAAGGCTCAAAGCGCCCTGCTGGAAGCCATGGAGGAACGCCAGGTCAGCATCGAAGGCGAAACCCGTCCGCTTCCCTCCCCGTTTTTCGTCATCGCGACACAGAACCCCAGCGACCAGGCCGGCACCTTTCTTCTACCGGAATCCCAGACCGACCGGTTCCTGATGCGGATCAAGCTTGGCTACCCCGATCCAGCTTTCGAGCGCGAGCTGTTGATTGGCCGCAACCGGCGGGATGTGGTGGACGAACTGCCGCAATGTATGAGCGAGACCCAGTTGAATGAGATTCAACAGGCGGTCCTGAACGTAAGCGCATCGCCGCAACTGCTCGACTACGTCCAGAAGCTGATCCAGTCCAGCCGCCAGTACATGAACATGCAGGGAGGGCTCTCGCCCCGTGGCGGCATCGCCCTGTTACGCGCCTCGCAGGCATGGGCTCTGATGGCCGGCCGCCAACATGTAATCCCCGACGACGTACAGGACGTCCTGGCGGCCGTGGTGGACCATCGAGTTCCCGTAGCCGGCGGCGCACCGCTCTCGTCGAAACTGCTGCGAGAGGTGGATATACTGTGATGCTGACAACTCCCAATCACAGTAGGGTCCCAGTGCGCTGAGTGATAGCTTTTTAGCGGTCGCCGGATAGACAGGCTCAATCGCCAACCCACCGGCATTTGTGATACTTTTTCGGAAATATTTTGGAGCGCGATGACGCGCCCTCGACTCAACCTTGCCGATCAAGGTTCAGCCCTTACGTTAGGAACATTTGGCAATGAACGAAGCTAAGCACGCACGACTTCTCATTCTCGGCTCCGGGCCCGCAGGCTACACGGCCGCCGTTTATGCCGCACGCGCCAACCTGAAGCCGGTTCTGATCACTGGCATGCAGGCAGGCGGCCAGCTGACCACCACCACCGAAGTGGATAATTGGCCCGGCGACGTGGAAGGCTTGCAAGGCCCCGCGCTGATGGAGCGGATGCAGAAACACGCGCAGCGGTTTGAAACCGAGATCATTTTCGATCACATCAATAAGGCCGAACTCGGGCAAAAGCCCTTCCGCCTCACCGGTGATTCGGGTGTTTACACCTGTGACGCGCTCATCATCGCAACCGGTGCGTCCGCTCAGTACCTGGGCCTGCCTACCGAAGAAGAATTCAAGGGTAAAGGCGTCAGCGCCTGTGCTACCTGCGACGGTTTCTTCTATCGCAAGCAAAAGGTTGCCGTTATTGGTGGCGGCAATACGGCCGTCGAGGAAGCGCTCTACCTGTCCAATATTGCTGCGGAAGTCACCCTGGTGCACCGGCGGGACAAATTGCGCGCTGAGAAAATTCTGCAGGACAAGCTGTTCGAAAAAGAGCGTAACGGTAACGTCCGAATCCTCTGGAACCATACTCTGGACGAAGTTCTGGGTGACAATACCGGCGTCACCGGCATGCGTGTTAAGAGCATGGAGACAGGCGCGACCCAGGATCTGGAACTCAGCGGCGTGTTCATCGCCATTGGACACAAGCCCAATACGAAACTGTTCGAAGGCCAGCTAGACATGAAAGACGGCTATCTCCGTGTCCGCTCCGGTTCCGAAGGCAACGCAACGGCCACCAGTATTCCGGGCGTTTTTGCCGCTGGTGATGTCTGCGACCACGTCTACCGCCAGGCCATTACCTCTGCAGGCATGGGCTGTATGGCCGCCCTGGATGCGGAAAAGTATCTCGACAGCGAACTCTAATTCTCGCCAAACCTTCCCTGATGCTTGGAGCAAACGGCTCCCGGCATCAGGAGAAGTATCTCCAAACCGCGCGCCACCTGTCATTCAGACCAGCAACTCCAGTCGGGACTTCAGACAACCACCATGAAACGACTTTGTTTGCTGGACGATGATCTTTGGTTTCCCGATCCCCACGACGCTCTGGATGACCCCGATGGCCTGTTGGCGGTTGGCGGCGACCTCCGCACTGAACGCCTGCAACTGGCGTATGCCAGCGGCATTTTCCCCTGGTACTCGGACGGGCAGCCCATCCTCTGGTGGTCACCAGACCCCCGCTGCGTTCTTTTCCCGGACCATATCCATATTTCACGCAGCCTGCGCAAAACACTCAGGCAACGCCGCTTCAGGGTGACGCTGGATCACGCGTTTCCAGAGGTTATTCATGCCTGTGCCGCGAGTCGGGAAGAAACGACCGGGACCTGGATCACCGATGCCATGGAATCTGCCTACAACGAACTACATCAACAGGGATTGGCACATTCTATCGAGTGCTGGCTTGATGACCGGCTGGTTGGCGGGCTGTATGGTCTTGCCATGGGCCGCTGTTTCTTTGGCGAATCGATGTTTTCCTATGCCACGGATGCGTCCAAGGTCGCCTTCGTGCACTTGGCCGGTCAACTGCAAAAATGGAATTATGCGATCATCGACTGCCAGGTAGAGAATCCCCACTTGATAAGCCTTGGCGCTGAGAGTATCTCTAGGGAACAGTTCTTATCTATACTGGAGAAGAACAAGGACGCCAAGCCGGCGCCTCATGATTGGCAATTGGACTGGAGCTGGGACGCCTGACAAGTACGTCCTGAGACGGACACAGCCACGTTCGGCTGGTACAGGCTGCATTACCATCGCTTCCTGATGATGGAATGACCGCTATTCGAATGGGTTATTGAGCCAATGTCGAGCCTACACACGCTGATTTTCTATGCCACGCCCGAACATGCCTGCAGCTACCTTCCCAATCATCGCGCCACCACGATGTTTGTCGACCCGAAGGCCACGGTAGACGGCCCCCTGTATTCGCAACTCTCCCGACTCGGCTTTCGACGTAGCGGCAATCATTACTACCGTCCCCATTGCGGGGCGTGCCAGGCCTGCATTCCCGTGCGTGTCCCCGTCAAGGATTTCACCCCTCACCGCAGTCAGCGCCGTACAATCGCGCGCAACCAGGATCTTCAGGTCCAGATTGCAAAGCCGAGCTACAGCGAAGAACATTATCAGGTGTACGAGCGATACATCACTCAGCGCCACCGCGACGGCGACATGTATCCCCCTTCACGCGAGCAATATCGCTCCTTTCTGATTGATGGCAGCCATTTCACCCGGTTTGTTGAGTTTCGCCTTGAGGATCGACTGATTGGCGTGGCAGTGATTGACCTGCTCGATGACGGCTTCTCTGCCATTTATACCTTTTATGACCCCGCCGAAAGTGATCGGGGGCTGGGTACCTATGCCATTCTCTGGCAGATCGAAGAAGTCAAACGGCGTTCGGAACAGTATCTTTATCTGGGTTACTGGATCAAGGAATGCCACAAGATGGCTTACAAAACCAAGTTTCGTCCGCTCGAAATGATGGTTAACGATCGCTGGGTGCAGATCTAGCCACGTCAAAACCTCTTGGTGACGGATGGTCTGCAGTGATACCCCAAGGCTATGACCCGCGCCCCTTTGATTATTCCTTCCGATTCAGGCAAAATGCAGCTCTTTTTTCGAGCACCACGGTTGATTTTGCTGCCTAGAATGACGTGCCCACTGTACCAAGCGGCCGCCAAAGGCGCAAAAGACGCTTCATTCCGATATTGAGACCACTTGAGGCTAATCCTTAATGGCAAAAGAAGACGTCATTGAAATGGAAGGGACGATCGTTGATACCCTTCCCAACACCATGTTCCGCGTAGAGCTGGAAAATGGTCATGTTGTAACCGCGCACATTTCCGGCAAGATGCGTAAGAACTACATTCGCATTCTGACCGGCGACAAGGTCAAGGTTGAACTGACCCCCTACGACCTGACCAAAGGTCGCATTATTTACCGCGCGCGCTAATCATCCTCGAGCGGTTCATCCTTCGGCCGCTCGCTGCTTCTCTCCTGCCCTCTCTATTGTCTTATCTGCCTGCACGTTCGTGCCGCCGTCCGGTAACGGGGATTGTCCCATCACAAACCACCACACTTGAACAGGCACCATGAGTTCGCCTACGGCCTTTCCGTGGTGTAAGACCTTTTGGTTTGGTGAAAGTGACACTCGACGGAAACAAAAAAGGCATGGAATCAATCCATGCCTTTTTTGTTCACACATTCAGTTACCTAAGGCCTTTCATTAGGAAAGGCCTCGGACGTCAACTGCTATTCGCTGAATGCCTCTGCACGCGCAGGCTCGTATTGGAAGCTCAGCTCGTCGTTCTTGACCGAGATCTGAACCGAACCGCCTTCGCTCAACTCACCGAAGAGGATCTGTTCAGCCAGCGGCTTCTTGAGCTGCTCCTGGATCAGACGAGCCATCGGGCGGGCGCCCATCTTCTCGTCATAGCCACGCTCTGCCATCCAACGCTTCGCAGGCTCATCCACATACAGCATGACACGACTGTCATCCAACTGGCTCTGCAACTCTGTCAGGAACTTGTCCACCACGTGGGTAATCATGTCCTGAGTCAGCGGTGCAAACTGAATGATGCCATCCAAGCGGTTACGGAATTCCGGCGTGAAGGATCGATTGATCACCTCCATGCCATCCGTTGCGTGATCCTGAGAATTGAAACCAATGGAACGACGGCTCATTTCCTGCGCGCCGGCATTGGTTGTCATCACCAGGATAACGTGGCGGAAATCCGCCTTACGGCCGTTGTTATCGGTCAAGGTACCGTGATCCATGACCTGCAGCAGCAGGTTAAAGACTTCCGGGTGCGCCTTCTCGATTTCGTCCAGCAGCAGCACGCAGTGCGGATGCTTGTTCACCGCTTCCGTCAGCAGACCACCCTGATCGAAGCCAACGTACCCTGGCGGTGCGCCGATTAAGCGAGACACCGTATGGCGCTCCATATATTCGGACATATCGAAGCGAACCAGCTCCACCCCGAGTACCCGCGCCAGTTGCTTGGTGACTTCCGTCTTACCAACGCCGGTGGGACCAGCGAACAGGAAGCAGCCATCTGGCTTCTCCGGCGACTTCAGGCCAGCCCGAGACAGCTTGATTGCCGTACTCAATGCTTCGATCGCAGGATCCTGGCCGAAGACAACCATCTTCAGGTTGCGCTCCACGTTACGCAGCACGTCCTTATCGGAAACCGAGACCGTTTTCGGCGGAATCCGGGCAATGGACGCCACGACTTCTTCGATCACGTGCACATCGATGACCTTGAGACGGTCTTTCTCAAGCTTTAAGCGCTGGCTGGCGCCTGCCTCATCGATCACGTCAATGGCCTTGTCGGGCATATGACGATCATTGATGTAACGATCCGCCAGCTCCGATGCCGCCCGCAGCGCCTCGTCCGTGAACTTCACGTCATGATGCTTCTCGAACTGGCTGCGCAGACCCTTGAGGATCTGGTAGGTATCCTCGACATTGGGTTCCACGACATCGATTTTCTGGAACCGACGCGCCAAAGCACTGTCTTTCTCGAAAATACCGCGGAATTCCGTAAAGGTCGTGGACCCAATACAGCGGATCTCACCCGAGCTCAGCAGCGGCTTGAGCAGATTCGAGGCGTCCATCACGCCACCGGAAGCCGAACCGGCACCAATAATCGTGTGGATCTCATCAATAAACAGAATTGCATGAGATTGCCGCTTCAGCTCCTTCAACAGCGCCTTGAAACGCTTCTCGAAGTCGCCCCGATATTTGGTACCCGCCAGCAGTGCGCCCAAATCAAGGGAATACACCACCGCATCGGAGATCACATCCGGCACATGGCCATCGACGATGCGCTTGGCCAGACCTTCCGCAATGGCGGTCTTGCCTACGCCGGCTTCGCCCACCAGCAAGGGATTGTTCTTGCGACGACGGGACAGGATCTGGATGACGCGATTCAATTCCTTGTCACGCCCGATCAGCGGATCAATCCGCCCTTGGCGCGCCTGCTCATTCAGATTGCTAGCATAAACTTCCAGCGGCTTGGGAGAAGATGCTTCTTCACCGCTTTCATCATGCTGTTCAGACTCAGATTCTTCCTGCTCGCTCTCGCCAGACACTTTTGAAATGCCGTGGGAGATGAAATTCACAACGTCGATACGGGCTACATTCTGCTTCTTTAATACGTAGACCGCCTGGCTTTCCTGTTCGCTGAAAATAGCAACCAGGA
>JAEZAA010000163.1 GCA_023430625.1 Pseudomonadota bacterium | reverse complement strand
CCCTACAAGCGGGTGATGATCGCCGGCGGCGGCAACATTGGCCACCGCTTGGCGGTCGAGCTGGAAGAGCGCTACCAGGTCAAGCTGATCGACCACACCCACGAGCGCTGCGTGCACCTGTCGGAAGTGCTCAACAAGACCATCGTGCTGCAGGGCAACGCCGCCGACAAGGATCTGCTGCTGGAAGAGAACATCGAGGACACCGATGTCTTCTGCGCCGTCACCAATGACGACGAAGCCAACATCATGGCCTCGATGCTGGCCAAGCGGCTGGGGGTGCGCAAGGTCATGACCCTGATCAACAACCCCAACTACGTGGACCTGATCCAGGGCGGGGAGATCGACGTGGCGATCTCGCCCCAGCAGACCACCATCGGCAGCCTCCTCACCCACGTACGGCGCGGCGACGTGGTCAACGTGCATGCGCTACGACGGGGTGCCGCCGAAGCCATCGAGGCCATTGCCCATGGCGACCAGCGCTCCTCCAAGGTGGTCGGCCGGCGCCTCGATGAAATCTCGCTGCCGGAAGGGACCACCATCGGCGCCATCGTGCGCCAGGGTGAGGTGCTGATCGCCCATGACCACCTGCAGGTGCAGTCCGGCGATCACGTTATTCTGTTCCTGATCAACCGCCGTCACATCAGCGACGTCGAAAAGCTGTTCCAGGTCGGTCTCACTTTCTTCTAGCAGGGTAGCAGGACGCCTTATGCGATTGGCGGTCACATTTCGAGTCCTCGGTGTCCTCCTGATGCTGTTCAGCAGCACCATGATCCCACCCATGGTGGTGTCGGTGCTGTACCAGGACCAACACCTGCAACCCTTCGCCGCCGGCTTCGGCATCATCCTGCTGCTGGGCGTTCTGTTCTGGTATCCGACGCGCCATGTCCACAAGGAGCTGCGCACCCGCGACGGCTTCGTGGTCACCGTGTTGATCTGGACCGTGCTCTGCCTGGCCAGCGCCATTCCCCTGCTACTCAGCACAAATCCTCATCTGTCGGTCGCCGATGCCGTGTTCGAGGCCGTGTCCGGCCTGACCACCACCGGTGGCACCGTAATCACCGGCATCGACCGGCTGCCGCCGTCCATCCTCTGGTACCGCCAGCAGCTGCATTGGCTGGGCGGCATGGGTATCATCGTCCTAGCGGTGGCGGTGCTGCCCATGCTCGGCATCGGGGGCATGCAGCTCTATCGGGCGGAAGCGCCCGGACCGGTCAAGGACACCAAACTGACGCCGCGGATCACGGAAACCGCCAAGGCGCTCTGGTACATCTACCTGGGCCTGACCATCGCCTGCCTGCTGGCCTATTGGGCGGCCGGCATGAGCCTGTTCGACGCCATCGGCCATGCCTTTTCCACCGTCGCCACCGGTGGCTTCTCAACCCACGACGCCAGTATCGGGTTCTACAACAGCCCGGTGATCGATTTCATCACCATCGTTTTCATGCTGCTGGGCGCCGTTGGCTTTTCGCTGCACTTCCTGGCCTTTCGCCAACGCGACCTGACGGTATATTTGCGGGATCCCGAATTTCTGTTCTTCATCAGCACCATGGCGCTCGTGAGCCTGGTGACGGTGCTGATTTTGGCAGCGACCGAGACCTACAATCTGCCCGAGTCACTGCTCAAGGGCATCTTTGAAGTGGTCTCCATCGCCACCACCACCGGCTATGCCACGGCGGATTTTTCCCAGTGGCCCCTGATGCTGCCGTTCTTACTGTTCCTGGTGACCTTCATGGGCGGCTGTGCCGGATCGACCGGCGGCGGCATGAAGGTCATGCGCGTCATGCTCATCTTCAAGCAGGGGCTGCGGGAAATGCGGCGCCTGATCCACCCCAGCGCGGTGGTTCCGGTCAAACTGGGCCGGCGACCGGTGCCCGACCGGGTACTGGAAGCGGTGTGGGGCTTCTTCTCCATCTACATGTTCATGTTCGTCCTGTTGCTGCTGGTGTTACTCGCCAGTGGACTCGACCAAGTCACCGCCTGGACCGCCGTGGCAGCCTGCATCAATAACCTCGGTCCGGGGCTGGGCGATGTGACCTACCATTTCGGCGAGATCAACGACACCGCGAAATGGGCACTCAGCTTCGCCATGGTGCTGGGTCGCCTCGAAGTCTTTACCGTCCTGATCCTCTTCACGCCCGAATTCTGGCGGCGCTAATCCTGGCGGCGCACGCGTTCGCCATATCGGCACCAGAGATTCTCACCCGCTGTGCCATGGCCCCTTTCCCGCCGGCTGTGAACCAGATTGCAATATTTGCTGCTAGTTCAAAAAATTGCGACAGGATTTCCTGTACAGTTGGTCCACCATCGTTCTAGGTTTGGCGCGGGCGGGACGGGATGAGTCGCTAGAGCGCCAGTTAATCGCCAAGCCGGACCCAACATTAAGTCAGGACAGTGACCAGGCGATAACCATGAAGTCTGAATTGAAAACGACACTGCGGGGTCTTACGGCCGCATTCGGGATTCTGCTCGCAGGCTGCGGTGGCGGCGGTTCCAGCAATGGCGGCGGCGAGCTTGCAGCGCCCACCCCTCCCGGCAATCCGGACGAGTCCCTGATTGAAGATTACCCCGCCATCAATCATTTCTATTTCCAGGGAGATGACTATAACGGCATTGCCAATGAGCAAGCTCCCCGGATCCGTACCTATCAGGCCGGCTCTACCTCGGGCAGCAACGTCACCGAGGTGGATTATCCAACCGCGCAGTTGATCCTGCGGCCCAAAGTGGCGCTCAGCAGCCGGTCCATGACGTTCGCCTATGGCGTACTCGTCACTGATTCCGAATTCTGGTATCTGGCTCCGGACGAAAGCACCATTCGCCGCCTGAGCACGCTCACCGGCAAGATTTGCCAGGGCGGGAGCAAAACCTACTCCCATGGCATCACCCGCGCCAACGCCGGCATCATGACCCGCCTGGCCGGTGCCGACGGCCTCTGTGCAACCGGTGACGATGAATATTGGGCCATTCCGCTGACCACCACAGCCAACTAACCGGCCCAGGCAATCAATGCCGCCGTTTACCATGGCACGCCGCTGCTTGACGGCACCATGAAGCACCTGGGCTTCTTGCATGCCGGCGCCGACCAGCCGCTTGAGCTTTACGACACGCAGGGCAATCTGCTGCAAACCCTGCTTGGGACCGTGGCTGGGCCGGTTCAGCCTCTCCAGTACATGGCCGGCAGCCGTGCCGTATTGGCCGTCGGCAACAGTCTCTATCTGATCGACACGGCAGAGATGATCCAGCCCGGCTACAGCTTGCCCGCGCCGGTTTATACAGCCGTCAGCCCAACGCTCGATGCCGGCCAAATCCGCTTTGATGCTGATCGGTTCTATGTCACGGACGGCAACCGTCTTGTGGGGATCAGCGACGATGGCGCGGTTGCTTTCGATCAGACAACGGCCTACGACCAGCTGACGTTTGAGAGCACCTCTGTTTTTACCGCGAATTACATCCTGCTCTATGCCGCGACCGGTTCGGATAATGATCTGATCGCCATACGCAAGGATGCCTCTGGAACCGCCACCCTGGTGGAGGCCGATCCAGTGCCACGGCGCGAGCCCGGGCTCCAGGGCCCTCTGTATTTTGCGACCACCAGTTATGTGTACTTCAGCAAGGAAGTGCTGCCGGCGGATGTGGCAGCGCCTGTGGTGGATGCCGACCTTCAGGCCGGGATCTGGCATGACAGCGGAAGCTCACTGGCCAGTTATAGCCGTTACGACGCGGCGCGCTGGTATTTCTACGAAAACCTCAAGGAAAACGGTATTTCCGATCAAGCGCTGCTGCTGCAGTCCAAGCCCCGGACCAGCCCAGGCGATACCACACCGCGAGTGACCAGCAGCGGCTATTTTGAGAACCCGCTCCTGTTTATCTACTATCCCGAGAACCCGGACCCTGCCGATCAAACCGATCCGTCGGCCTCGACCCGTAACCTGAAGTTCGGCTCCATCTCCGCCGAGGCGCCCGCACGAATCCGGGAATTGGGTAGTGCACAGAATGGGCACCTGCTGATGACGCTGGAAAGCGCGGCGGCAGATCCCATCAACATGACCTATCTGACGCCGAACGCGAACATGCGCAGACTGACTACGAAATCGGCGGTCTGTGAGCGACTCCTCGCCAACGACAGCAGTACCACCGAACTCTGCAGGAAAGAATAGGCGGTTTCAGAACACCGAGAATGGCTAACGGCGGCGGCGCGGATACCACCGCGCCTCGCCCTCCGGACGACGCTTGAAGCGTTTATATTCCCATTGGTACTGCTCCGGCACCTCGCGTACACAGGCTTCCACGCTGCGATTCAAGGCTGCCACGGAGGTCGCCAGATCGGTGCTGTAGATGTCCGGGTCGGCCTCCCGCAGCACCATCTCAAAACCTTCACCCGCCGGCAGTCGCTTCGCATAAATACAGAGGACCCGGGCGCCGGTCTTTTCGATCAACTTGGACACCAGCTTGATGCTGTTGGCTTGCACGCCAAAGAAGGGTGCAAACTCGCCGCCGCTCAAGGCCGGCTCCTGATCCGGCAGGATACCCACGACGTCGCCGTCCCGTAGGATCTGAAGCAACCGCAGCACACCGCGGTTAGTGGTGGGCACCAGCTCCGACCCGATCCGGCCACGCACCGCTTTCATGAAAGGCTCCAGGCCGGCCAGCTTGGGTGGCTCGTAAAGCGCCGCCATCCGAAACCGGGACGACAGGTACAGACCCACCAGCTCCCAGTTGCCAAGGTGAGGGGCCAGAAACACCAGTCCTCGGCCATCCGCCCGCGCCGCCTCGACCAGCTCTTCGTTGCGCACGCTGCGAATGGTGGCAAGGGCCTTCTCCGGCGCCCAGCCCCAGGCCATCGCCATCTCCAGGCCAGTCTTCGCGGTTTCCCGCAAACTTGCCGCACCCAACCGCTCACGCTCCTCCTCGGTGAGCTCCGGAAAGCAGCGTTGCAGATTGATGCGGGTGACTTGCGCGGCGGGACGATCCAAGCGCCAGGCCAACGCGCCGGCAAAAGCGCCCAGGCGCTGCAGCGTCTTGAGGGAGAAGAGGGCGAGCACGCGAATCAGCGTGATAATCAACTTGGCTTTCAAAACAAGGTCCGTAGCAGCGGTGCATGTGCTTCCGATGAGCGGACGTGTCGATCATCGGGCGATGGGGCCATATTTCAACAGGACCGGCGGCGAATGACAATGCAGCCGAGGCAACCTGTGTTCTCTAGCTGACCAGACACCATCTCTGCCTGACCAGGAGCACCATATTATGACGACACTTTATATTGATCGGCACGGGCGCGACTGCAATCGGGAATCGGCCAATGTATAATCCAGCGCTTTACGAATTTTCTCGATGTTCAATAGGTGACATCCGTGACCCAGATGACCGATAAGCCCAATGTACGGACCTTCCAAGGCCTCATCCTGGCCCTGCAACA
>JAEZAA010000142.1 GCA_023430625.1 Pseudomonadota bacterium | reverse complement strand
CAGGGCCTCTCCGCTCAGTTTGAGAAGCACACGCTTATAAGTTGGCTGATTATGGGCTATCACGGGCAATGGTCTCTCTCGTACTGACACAGACCGGTTGAAGACTTGAGCGCGCCCTGTACAGAACTTCTGCACCAGCGGCGGAACAGCCTGACAACCAGACGCATCGAACTGTTTCTGTCAAACGATGTACGGCAGTTTTCCGCAAAGCGGCGGTGCAGTGGCCTGAACAAAAAACTCAGACCACCACGCCCCTTAACCTCAAGCCGGGCCAGCCCCACATTCGGGCAGCCCCAACTATCCGGTCTTACTTACCCTTCAGCTGCGCTGCAACTTCCGCGGCGAAGTCTACTTCCTTCTTCTCGATACCCTCACCCACTTCGAAGCGGACAAAGGTCACGACCTCGGCACCCTTGCTCTTGGCCAGGGCAGCGATGGTTTGATCAGGGTTCTTGACGAAGGGTTGATCCAGCAGGCTGTTCTCTTTCAGGAACTTGTTGATCCGGCCGCCGATCATTTTCTCAACAATTTCAGCAGGCTTGCCAGCCATGTCAGGCTGCGCACGGATGATTTCCTTTTCCTTCTCGATCACTTCAGCCGGCATATCGTCCGCGCGCACAACGCGGGGATTGACCGCAGTGACGTGCATGGCGATGTCACGAGCCAGCTCACCGTCGCCAGCGCTCAGTGCAACCAGGGTGGCGATGCGGTTGTTGGAGTGCACGTAGCCATCCACAACCGGCGCGTCCAGAACAATGATGCGACGCACGCCGATGTTCTCGCCGATTTTCTGAACCAGCGCTTCGCGACGGCTTTCCAGCTCGCCTTCCATCAGCTTGGCAACATCGTTCTGCTTGCTTTCGAATGCTTTGTTCAGCACTACCTGAACGAATTCCAGGAAGTTCGAGTCGCGTGCCACGAAGTCGGTTTCAGAGTTCACCTCAACCAGCACTCCATAGCTGTTGTCGTCTGCGATGCGGACCTGAACCACGCCCTCTGCCGCAGTACGGCCGGCTTTCTTGGCAGCCTTCAGACCAGAAGACTTGCGCAGGTCATCAATGGCTTTTTCGATGTCGCCGCCCGCCTCGGTCAGAGCCTTCTTGCACTCCATCATGCCCAGACCAGTGCGCTCCCGCAGCTCCTTAACCATGGATGCAGAAATTTCTGCCATTTCTCGTTCCTCTCGTAAGTCGTATTGAATTCCGTGCCGACCCGGCCTCATGCTCGCAGCATGCCGGTCGACCTAAAAAAGGGGGGGCCTAGCCCCCACTTTTCAAAACCTGAATAGCCAGCCCGATCCGGGACACGCAACGCACCCCGGAACGGTCGACTTCAAAGACCTGCTCAGCCTGCAGCTTGCTCGCCGGCTGCATCGTCAGCAACTTCAACGAACTCATCAGCGCCACCCGCGGCGGAAGAACCTTCCATGCACGCGTCGGCAATGGCCTTCACATAGATCTGGATCGCGCGGATCGCGTCGTCGTTACCTGGGATCACGATGTCTACGCCATCTGGATCGCTGTTGGTATCAACTACACCGATAACGGGGATACCCAGCTTGTTGGCTTCTTGAATCGCAATACGCTCGTGATCCACGCCGATGACGAACAGTGCATCCGGCAGACCGCCCATCTCTTTGATACCGCCGATGCTGCGCTCGAGTTTTTCCATCTCGCGGGTACGCAGCAGCGCTTCTTTCTTGGTCAGCTTTTCAAAGGTACCGTCCTGCATCTGGGTTTCCAGCTCACGCAGACGGCGGATGGACTGACGAATCGTCTTGTAGTTGGTCAGCATGCCGCCCAACCAGCGATGGTTGACGAAGGGCATGTTGGCGCGGTTTGCTTCTTCCTGGACGATTTTGCTGGCCGCACGCTTGGTGCCGACGAACAGAACCTTGTTCTTCTTCTCCGCCAGGTTCTTAACGACGCGCATGGCTTCGTTCAGAGCCGGAACGGTGTGCTCCAGGTTGATGATGTGAATCTTGTTGCGGGCACCGAAAATGTACTTGCGCATTTTCGGGTTCCAGTAACGGGTTTGGTGACCAAAATGTACACCTGCCTTCAGCAGGTCACGCATCATAACTTCAGCCATGAGATACCTTCATCTTTTGCTGGGTTAAACCTCCACACATCCAAGACCCCAAACCGGTTAAGGCACCCAAGGACTTGTTGACGATGTGTGTGTGTATTGACCGTAACACCTGATTTTCAGGGCCACGATGTTGTTGCCTTCAAGGCGGTTGCCAATTCCGGCGCGCGCTTTATATCACAAAGACCGGCAATTATAAAGTGCACGCCACGGTGGCGGCCAGGGGGCAAACCCGTTTTAACCACCTCGCTATGGCGCTAGAATGGTCGCCAATCCCAAGACAAGCAGAAGCCATTAGCGATCATGAATGTAACGATCAAGACGCCCGAAGAAATCGAATGCATGCGCGTTGCCGGCCGCCTGGCCGCCGAGGTGCTGGAGATGATCGGCGAACACGTGAAGCCTGGCGTGACCACGGGCGAGCTCGACCGCATTTGCCACCAGTACATTACCGAGGTGCAGCAGGCCATCCCTGCCCCACTCAACTACAAGGGTTTCCCCAAATCCATCTGCACCTCGGTCAACCATGTCATCTGCCATGGTATTCCGTCGGATAAGAAAGTGCTTAAAGATGGCGACATCATCAACATCGATGTGACCGTCATCAAGGATGGCTTCCACGGCGACACCAGCAAGATGTTTTTCGTGGGCAAGCCGACCATTGCCGGCGAACGCCTGGTGCGCATCACCCAGGAATGCCTCTATAAAGGTATTGAGCTCGTGCGTCCGGGAACCCGGCTGGGCGATATTGGCCATGTGATCCAGAAGCATGCCGAATCCAATCACTACAGCGTGGTTCGGGACTATTGTGGACACGGTATTGGCCGGGTCTTCCATGAAGAGCCCCAGGTCATGCATTATGGTACGCCGGGCACCGGCATGGAGCTGCGTGCCGGAATGACATTCACCATTGAGCCGATGATCAACCAGGGCAAATATCACTGCAAGATGCTGCCCGACGGCTGGACCGTGGTCACCAAGGATCACAAGCTGTCCGCCCAATGGGAACATACGTTATTGGTCACCGAAACCGGCGTCGAGGTTCTCACTCGCCGTTCCGAAGAATCCTTTTAGGTTCGAACGCCTATGCATGATGCCGCAATATCCGGTCTTTCGCCTCAGCCCCGGGCATTCGACCCGGCGCAATTGCTCAACTTCGAGCAACTGCATCAGGATATTGGGTCCGCGGCATCCCCCATTGTCCCCATCAAGAAAGCGTTAAAGGCTGCAGCCTGCGCGCTGGATCAACAGTTTCGCCAGGGCGTGGATGTACGCGAACTGGTGCGCGGTCGCGCCCAGGTCATGGATCAGGTGCTCGCCCTTCTTTGGCAACGGTATGCCTGGCGCGATTCTGCCGAGGTCAGCCTGGTCGCGGTAGGCGGCTATGGTCGCGGCGAACTCCACCCCCATTCGGATATCGACCTGCTGATCCTAGCCAGCAGCGAACAGCAAATTGCCGACTGGAAGCCGGATATCGAGGCCTTCGTCACCGCGCTTTGGGACCTCAGCCTGGACATCGGCCACAGTGTGCGCACCCCCGACCAGTGCATCGAGGCGGCGAGTGCGGATGTCACAGTTGCCACCAACCTGTTGGAAAGCCGCACGATCTGCGGCAACGACAGCCTGCGCGAGGCACTGGTGGAGCGGGCGTACAGCGATGAGGTCTGCAGCGACCGGCAGTATTTTCTCGCAAAACGCGACGAACAACGGGCTCGCCATGAAAAGTTCGGCGAAACCGAATACAACCTGGAGCCGAACCTCAAATCCTCACCGGGCGCCCTGCGGGATATCCAGACTATCCGCTGGATCACCAAGCGCCACTTTGGCTTACAATCAAAGACGGGGTTGCAATCGAAGAAGGGCCTGCACTCGAAGGCGGAATCCAACTCGTTCAAGTTCCTCACCGACGAGGAATACAGCCTGCTCTATGAGGGCGAGACCTTTCTCTGGCGCCTGCGCTACGGCCTGCAAATGCTGGCGGGACGCAATGAAAACCGCCTGCTGTTCGATTACCAGCGCAGCCTAGCCGAGCTCATGGGATACGCCGACAGCGAGGAAAGCCTGGGCGTCGAGCAAATGATGCAGCAGTACTACCGCGTCGCCCTGTCGCTCGGCGAGCTCAACGACGTGGTGCTGCAGTATTTCGACGAGGCGATTCTGCGCGCCGACGAAGCGGCCGACATTGTCTCCCTCAACCGCCGCTTCCAGATCCATAACCGCTATATCGAGGCCGTTAACAACCAGGTTTTCGCCTACGCGCCCTATGCGCTGCTGGAAATTTTCGTGCTGATGGCGCAACGCCCCGACATCCTGGGTATCCGTGCCACCACCATTCGCTCGATTCGGGCCCATCGCCACCTGATCGACGACCGCTTCCGCTCGGACATTGTAAATACCAGCCTGTTCATGGAGCTGCTGAAGACACCCCATGCCCTGCACCGCACCCTGTCCTTCATGAAGCGCTACAACGTACTGGGCCGGTACCTGCCGGAGTTTGGCCACATCATCGGCAAAATGCAGTACGACCTCTTCCACATCTACACGGTCGACGCCCACACCCTGAAGGTAATCCGCAACATGGTGCGGCTGCGCAACCCCGAGAGCTACCGGGATTACCCGCTGGCCTCGCGCCTGGTCAATCAGTTGCCTAAAGCCGAACTGCTTTACATTGCGGGCCTGTATCACGACATTGCCAAGGGCCGCGGTGGCGATCATTCCGAACTGGGAGCGTCGGACGTGGTGGCGTTCTGCCGCCGGCATTATCTCAGCCAGCGGGACACCAGCCTGGTGGCCTGGCTGGTGAAGAATCACCTTCTGATGTCGATGACGGCGCAGCGCAAGGATATCGCCGACCCCGACGTCATCCACGAGTTCGCCAGCCAAATCAATTCCCAGGTGCATTTGGACTATCTCTATGTGCTGACGGTGTGCGACATCAGCGCCACCAATCCAAAGCTCTGGAACAACTGGCGCGCCTCACTGCTGCGTCAGCTGTACACGGAAGCCAAGCGGGCCTTGCGCCGGGGACTGGACGTTCCGCCCGATCGCAACAAATGGATCCGCGCCACCCAGAACGAAGCACGCGACATCCTACTAGCCCAGGGCTTTTTGCAGGATCAGATCGACAGCTTCTGGAGCACACTCGACGACGATTTCTTCCTGCAGGATTCCACCAGCGAAATCGCCTGGCAAACGGCTGCGATCGTCCGCCATGGTGATTCCGAAAAGCCGCTGGTACTGATCCGCAACGCCAAGGGCGGTTCCGCCGAGGGCTTCCTGCAGATCATGGTCTACATGCGCAACCGCAACGACCTGTTCGCCGCCACCACCGCAGCCCTTGAACAGCTCCAGCTCAACATTGTCGAAGCCCGGATCAGCAGCGCCACCAGCAATTTCAGCCTGAGCAGTTTCGTGGTCATGGAAGAGGACGGCGAATACAGCAGCGAACCCAAGCGGCGCAGTGTCATCAAGAAAAAGCTGATCGCCGAGCTGGAAGACCCCAACAAGTACCCGGAAATCATCCAGCGGCGCATCCCCCGCCAGCTGAAGCATTTTGCGTTTCCCACGGAAGTGACCTTCAGCAACGACACCATCAACCAGCGCACGATCATGGAAGTCATCACGCCGGACCGCCCAGGCCTGCTGGCGCGAATCGGACGTATCTTGCTGGAGGCCCAGGTCGAACTGATCAGCGCCCGCATCAACACCCTGGGCGAGCGCGTGGAAGACGTGTTCGTGATTACGGACCAGGACAATGGTCCACTGAGCGAGGCGGAAGTATGCACCCGCCTGCAACAGGCAATCTGTGCGCAGTTGGATGAACGGGCCAAGCTTTAGACGCTTGAGCAGTTGGGCCGAACTGGACCCCGCTCACAATCGCCGTAGCTGAATTTTGCCGACCGCACACCATGCTTTATACTCCCGGCCTTAACGCCGGATGTCGGTGTACACGCCATGTTGACGAAGAAGCCATGAACCCAGACCTCGCCCGACTACAGCCCTACCCGTTTGAAAAACTCGGCCACCTCAAGCAGGGTGTGAATCCGCCGGCTGAACTGGCCCATATTGCCTTGTCCATCGGCGAACCCAAGCATCCGGCCCCGGCGTTTGTAGCGGAAACGCTCGTCAGCGAGCTCCGCCACCTGAGCACCTATCCGTCCACGCTGGGAATGCCGGAATTGCGCGAGGCGATTGCAGGCTGGGCCACCCGGCGCTTCCAGCTCAAGCCCGGCAGTCTCAGTGCGGCCAAGCAGGTGTTGCCCGTTAATGGTACCCGGGAAGCATTGTTTTCCTTTGTGCAGGCCGTTGTGGATCGCAGCAGCAAGCCGTTGGTGCTGATGCCGAATCCTTTTTACCAGATCTACGAAGGCGCCGCCTTCCT
>JAEZAA010000114.1 GCA_023430625.1 Pseudomonadota bacterium | reverse complement strand
TCAGGAAGCTCAGGAAGCTCAGGAAGAGGATGCCAGTGTTGACGAGAGCTTACTCTATGAAGAAGAAATCTCTCGCTCCTGGATCGCCTCCATCGAATTCGGTTTTTTGCTGACCAGTGGCAACACCGAGAACAACAGTCTGAAAGCCAAGATCGATGCGACCCAGGATCTGCCAAAGTGGCGTAACACCTATCAGGCCGAAGCCTTTTCGTCCAACGATGAAGAAACCACGACCGCAGAACGTTATCGGGCATCCGCCAAGAGCGATTACAAGCTGTTCCAGGACCAGAGCTACCTGTTCGGACGCTTGGCTGCGGTAGATGACCGCTTTACCGGTTATGCCTATGAGATCACCAGCTCGATCGGTTATGGGTTTCGCGCCTGGGAACACACCCCACCAAACAGCGCCGACGTGGCATTTCTCGATCTTGAGGCTGGTCCCGGTTATCGTCTGGCGAAAATTCGCCGAGATCAACTGGATCCGGGCGAGGACGACATGGAGCGCGCGGGCATCGTCCGCCTCGCTGGTCGCTTCCTCTATCCGTTGAGTGGTAACGCCCGCTTTAATCAAACCCTAAGCTCGGAAATTGGGGTCGCAGGAGACGATAACGTGATTGCTGAATCACAGAGCGCACTCGCGGCCAACCTGGTGGACAGCCTGGCCATGAAACTGGCGTTCGATGTGCGCTACGTGAAAGAGCCGCCCCGCAACTCAAAATCGACGGACACGGAAACTTCCATCACGCTCATTTACACGCTCTAAAAGCCTGCAACCGCGCCGGGAGCCGGCAACGCTCCACATCGAAGGCAGCAATAAAAAGGCCGCAATGGAGTGAGTTCCATTGCGGCCTTCGCAATTAGCCGTCCAGCCAGATGTAATTCGTCTAGACGGAAACCTCCTCATTCACTTTGAAGCGAATTTCGTCGCCTTCCACATCCCCTTGGATGACATTACCGCGAGCAAACTGCCCCCGCAGAATGCTCTGGGCCAGCGGGTTCTCCACCCACTGCTGAATCGCCCGCTTCAAAGGACGCGCACCATACACGGGATCGAAGCCGATCTTCGCCAGCTTGTCCATGGCCGCAGGCGTCATTTCCAGTTTCAATTCCTGCTCCTGCAGCCGGCGGTTCAGCAATTCCAGCTGAATGCGGGCGATACCCTTGATCTGCTCGGCCATCAGCGGATGGAAGACCACCACTTCATCGATCCGGTTAATCAGCTCCGGACGGAAGTGACGTCCCACTACATCCATGACCGCCGATTTAATTTCGGCGTAGTGTTCCTCGGTTGAGCCCAGTGTCTGGATTAGGTCAGAACCCAAGTTCGAGGTCATGACGATGACGGTATTCTTGAAGTCCACCGTGCGCCCCTGACCGTCCGTCAAACGGCCATCTTCCAGCACCTGCAACAGGATGTTGAACACGTCCGGGTGCGCCGTTTCCACCTCGTCCAGCAACAGCACCGAATAAGGCTTGCGCCGCACGGCCTCCGTCAGATAACCGCCTTCTTCATAGCCCACATAACCGGGCGGTGCGCCGATCAGACGAGACACCGAGTGCTTCTCCATGAATTCGGACATATCAATCCGCACCATGGCATCCTCGGTGTCGAACAAGAAGTTCGCCAGGGATTTGCACAGCTCGGTCTTACCTACCCCGGTCGGCCCCAGGAATAAGAAGGAGCCATTGGGGCGATTAGGATCCGCCAGCCCCGCACGCGACCGCCGCACCGCGTTGGCCACCGCCCTGACAGCTTCTTCCTGACCAATCACCCGCTGATGCAAGGCCTCTTCCATCCGCAGCAGCTTTTCACGCTCGCCTTCCATCATCCGGGACACGGGGATGCCGGTCCATTTGGACACCACTTCGGCAATTTCCTCGTCGCTGACCCGATTGCGCAGCAGGGTCATTTCCATCATTTCCGCCTGGCTGGCCATGTCGAGCTGGCGCTCCAGCTCGGGAATCCGTCCGTACTGCAACTCCGACATCCGGGTCAGATCACCGGCGCGGCGGGCATGCTCCAGCTCGACCCGGGCCTGCTCCAGATCACTCTTGATCTTCTGCGAGCCTTGCAAAGCCGCCTTCTCGGAATTCCAGACCTCTTCCAGGTCGGCGAACTCCTTCTCTACCTTGGCGATGACGTCGTTGAGTTCATCCAGCCGCTTGCGAGAGGCCTCGTCGGTTTCCTTCTTCAGCGCCTCACGCTCCATTTTCAGCTGGATCAGGCGACGCTCCAGCCGGTCCAACGCCTCCGGCTTGGAATCCATTTCCATGCGGATCTGGCTCGCGGCCTCATCCACCAGGTCAATCGCCTTGTCCGGCAACTGACGGTCGGAGATGTAGCGATGAGAGAGCTTGGCGGCGGCGATAATCGCCCCGTCGGTGATTTCCACCCCGTGGTGGACCTCATAGCGCTCTTTCAGCCCGCGCAGAATGGCGATGGTGTCTTCCACCGTGGGCTCGTTAACCAGAACCTTCTGGAAACGCCGCTCAAGTGCCGCGTCTTTTTCAACGTACTCGCGGTACTCATCCAAGGTGGTTGCGCCGACGCAGTGCAGCTCTCCCCGGGCCAGTGCCGGTTTGAGCATGTTACCCGCATCCATGGAGCCTTCGGCTTTGCCCGCGCCTACCATGGTGTGGAGCTCGTCGATGAAGAGGATGATCTGACCTTCCTGTTTGGACAGTTCGTTCAGCACCCCTTTCAGGCGCTCCTCGAACTCGCCCCGGAACTTAGCGCCGGCGATCAGGGCGCCCATATCGAGCGCCAGTACCCGCTTGTTCTTCAGGCCGTCCGGCACTTCGCCGTTGACGATGCGCTGGGCGAGGCCTTCCACAATGGCGGTCTTGCCGACGCCGGGTTCGCCAATCAATACCGGATTATTCTTACGCCGCCGCTGCAGGACCTGAATGGTGCGGCGAATTTCGTCATCGCGCCCGATAACTGGGTCCAGCTTGCCCTGGGCGGCGCGTTCCGTGAGGTCCACGGTAAAGCGCTCCAGTGCCTGGCGACTTTCCTCTGCGGCCGGATCGTTCACGCGCTCGCCTCCTCGTACCTTTTCGATAGTCTGCTCTAGACGCTTCTTGTCGACGCCCGCATCCCGCAGCAACTGTCCCGCCGCTCCTCGGTCCTCCAGCGCTGCCAGCAACACCACTTCACTGGAGATGTACTGGTCCTGGCGCTGCTGGGCCAGCTTATCGGCAATATTGAAAAGCCGCGCCAGGTCGTTGGACAGATGCACGTCACCGGCATTGCCTTTGACCACGGCGAGGCGATCGATGGCTTTGGCCAACTCGTTACGCAGCCGCGCCACATCGGCGCCAGCCTGCTGCAACAAGGTCGCGGCAGAGGCATCACGCTGATCCAGCATGGCCTGTAGCAGGTGGACGGGTTCGATGAAGTTGTGGTCCTTGCCGACCGCCAGGGATTGGGCATCCGCCAACGCCATCTGCAACCGGCTGGTAAACTTGTCGATTCTCATGAAGCTCCCCCCGAGAACAATGCGTCATAACCGCACAAAGCGCTTGACATTTACCGCATATGTTGGGGCTTCAGAAACGGATTCAAGTGGGCAGAAAAACCCAACGGTGTGGGTGAAGGCGCCGGTAGATCGGCGCAGGTTACGAGCTGACTCAGGCTGCCAGCCAGATCAGGCTGGCCATGCGGCCGGTCTGGCCAGCCCGGCGGTAAGAGAAAAAGCGGGCGGAGTCGCTGAACGTGCAAAAGCCACCGCCACTGATCTCAGAGACTCCCTGGCGCTGCAAAGCCAGGCGCGCCAGTTGATAGAGATCCGCCAGCCAGCGGTCGGAATGCGTCTGGCTGGCAACAAAACAGGCTGCATTGTCTGGCGTCCGCTCCACAAAGGCCTGAATAACGTCAGCCCCGACTTCAAAGTGGTCTGGCCCGATAGCAGGGCCCAGCCAGGCAATGACCTCGTCAGGATTGGGAAAGGTGGCAACCGTCGCCTCCAGCACACCGGCGCAGAGCCCGCGCCAGCCAGCATGGGCGACCGCCACCCGGGAGCCTTGGCGGTCACAGAAAAATACCGGCAGGCAATCGGCCGTCATCACCGCACAGCCCATATTGGCCTGTTGCGTGGTCACGGCATCCGCCTCCTGCACGCCTCGCTCGGGGTCTGCTTCCACCACCTGGATACCGTGCACCTGCTTGAGCCACTGAATGCGGGTTTCCGGCAACTGCAGCCACTGGGCGAGTTGTTGCCGATTGCGGGCAACCGCAGCCGGGGCATCCCCCACGTGATCCCCCAGATTGAGCGACGAATAGGGGCCACTGCTGCAACCGCCGGTCCGCAGGGTGACAGCCGCCCGCACCCGTGCCGGCGCGGGCCAGTCTGGCAACAGCAGTGATGGGTGCCCCGTCAGATTCATAACGGGCTTTCCCGCTCCAGCAAGGCCAGCAGCTCCACAAAGTCATCCGGCAACGGCACTTCCCAGGACAAGGTCTCGCCCGTGGTCGGATGCACGAGCTGCAGGCGTTTTGCATGCAGGGCCTGGCGCTTGAACTTGGGCAATTGCCGCAGCAGCTCGGGTGTCGCGCCCTTCGGCCATTTCATGCGCCCACCGTAGACGGGGTCGCCCACCAAGGGGTAATGGATGTGAGCCATGTGCACCCGAATCTGATGGGTCCGGCCGGTCTCCAGCTTCAGCCGCAAATGGGT
>JAEZAA010000111.1 GCA_023430625.1 Pseudomonadota bacterium | reverse complement strand
CGATCTGCTGGCGCAAGTAGCCGAGGTTGATGGTCAGTGCCTCAAGCTTGCCCGCCAAGTGCACCCGGAAGTGAGTGATACCGTGCGCAGCGCCGTCGCCCGCACCCAGGTCGGCGGCGGTCTCTGGCGTCAGCTGAGCGGCCGTGATCGCTCGGCGGTCGAGCTGCCGGGCGAAGGCACCACCTCCCAGCGGCTGGTTCGTAATCGTGAGCAGCGGCGGGTCGTGCGCTTTCTGGCCGAGCGGCTGGCACGCAGTCCCGGCGGTCAGGAAGCCATCCGCTTGCAGGAGCTGCTCTGGCTGTTCGCCCGCCGCAAGACGTTGTTGCGCTCCGTACGCCAGGATATCCGTCTGCAGGGCTGGCTGCGGCTTTGGTTGTTCGTGCATGTGCCACTGTCGCTGGCACTCCTGATTGCGCTCAGCGCGCATATCTTCAGTGTCTTTTTCTATTGGTGAGCCCATGCGCTGTTTAGTGAGAACCCAGGTGGTGGTCCGGCCGGGCACCACCGAAACCCGTGATGTCGAATACCGTGCCGATACGCTCACCCTGGGGCGGGGCGCGGAAACGGTGATCCACCTTGAAGGCAGCCGTGTGCAGGAGTTGCACGCGGAAATCAGCCTGGCCAAGGGGCAGGTGCGCGTCCGCGCGACGGACGACGCGGCGCTGTTCATAAACGATAAGGCCGTGAAGAGTGCCGACCTCAAGCTCAACGACCGAATCCGGATCGGCGCCCATACGCTGACCGTCGTGCCGGCACCCCAGGGCTTCGATCTGGCACTGTCGCTGGAATCCGCCGAGGACGAGGACGACGAGGGCCTGTCGTTTGTGCCAGGCGCGACGTCCTTGGAAGCCGCCGGACTGACGAAGCGCCGCTGGAGCTGGCTGTTGATGGTGGCGGTACTGGTCGTGGGGCTTGGGCTGCCGTTGGCATGGTCATTGTGGCCGGACGCGGCAGGCGAGGGACGTCCCCACTGGCTGCCGATGACGGACGCCATCTGGAGCAGCGGGCCGCTCAGTTCCGTGCACCACGTGCCGGGCGTTGGCGACAATTGCCAGGGATGCCACACCAAGCCGTTCGTGCAGGTGGAAGACCAGGCCTGTAATGCCTGTCACTCCATGGCCGATCACGCCTCGACCCAGGTGGAAAATTCGCCCTTCAGCCAGTTCACCTGTGCTGGCTGTCACCGGGAGCACAACGAGCCGGCCCAGTTGGTGCGCCGGGATGAAGCCCAGTGTGTCGACTGTCACCAAGCGCTGGCCAAGATCTGGCCGGAGCCGAGCGAGTTGCGCGATGTCACTGATTTTGCGCAGCACCCGCCGTTCAAGGTCAGCCTGGTCACGCCCCAGGACGAGCAGGGCAAGAGCTGGACAACGAAGCGCCTGGCGTTGAGCACGGAATCCCTGACGGAAATCTCCAACCTCAAGTTCTCCCATGCTCAGCATCTCAGTGCGGACGGGATCGACAGCCCGAGCGGAAAGCAGGTTCTGGAATGCGCGGCCTGCCACCAGCCCCAGCAGAACGGGCGCCTGATGCAGCCGATTTCCATGGAAGCCCATTGCAGCAGCTGCCATACCCTGGCGTTTGAGCCCACCGATCCCGAGCGCCAGGTACCCCATGGCGAGCCGGCCCAGGTGCTGCGTTCGCTGGAGGAATACTATGCGCGCCTGTACGCGATCCAGGGCGGACCGGTGGAATCGGTGCTGGAACTGCGTCGTGATGCCCGTCGTCCCGGCCAACCCAGCAAGGAGTTCTATGCCGCCATGGAACGCTGGGCCGATGCCCGTGCCCTCAAGGCGACCCAGGACCTGCTAGAAGGCAGCGCCTGTCAGTCCTGTCACGAGGTGACGGTCAACGCCAAGGCCAAAGGCGCCGAGCGCTGGGATGTGTTGGCCGTGCGGTTGACCGAGCAATGGATGCCCAAGTCGGTGTTCGATCACCAGGCCCATCGGCAGACCGAATGTAGCAGTTGCCATTTGGCCACCGAATCCAAGCAGGCCACCGATGTGCTGATGCCTGATCTCGACAACTGCCAGCAATGTCATGCCGGCGAGCGCGGCGCGGCGCTGAAGATCGCCACCGGCTGTGCGAGTTGCCACAGCTACCACAATGATCATCTGCAGGGTAAGAAACAGGCGACCATGCCGCACAAGCTGCCGGCGCCAAAGCAGTCGCCAGCCAACCTGCCCGCCGAGCAGGCGGTGATCAAGGCGGCCTTGAACCAAGCCATTTCTAACCCTGTTCAACCTTGAGGACGTTCGCATGAAGGACCAGCAGGTGCGGTGGGCACACCGGCGATGGGTGTCCAGGGTAGGTGCCGGAGCACTCCTGGGATTGATGTTGAGCGGCTGTGGTGGTGGCTCCGGCCGCGACACGCCGGAAGTGGGCAGCGCGCCCGCTTGTGATGGCCACTGCGCCGACACGGGCGTTGCGCTTACCGTCGATGACGTGCAGCGGGTGCTGGCGCAAGCTGTAGCGGAAGCCCAGGCCCAGGGCAAGCCCGCCACCATCGCAGTGAGCGACCGTGTGGGTAATATCCTGGCGATCTACCGTATGACGGACGCCAACGAGAATGCCGTGGTGCTCAAGTCCAATGCCGACGGTCCCGTCGATGTGGAGGGCGGCCTGGAGGGCATTGTACTGCCCGGTGTTGCCGACACCCTGGCGGCCATCAGCAAGGCCGTGACCGGCGCTTATCTGTCCAGCGAGGGCAATGCCTTCAGCACCCGCACTGCTGGTCAAATCGTGCAGGAGCACTTCAATCCGGGCGAGATGAACCAGCCGGCTGGTCCCTTGTTCGGTGTGCAGTTCAGTCAGCTGGCCTGCAGCGACCTGACCCTGAATGACGCGGGCGGTGCGGCAGGTATCGGTCCCAAGCAGTCACCTCTGGGCCTGGCCGCTGATCCGGGCGGCTTTCCGCTGTACAAGAACGGCACGGTCGTGGGTGGGGTCGGGGTGATCGCCGATGGCGTGTATGGGCTGGATCGCTTCATTCTGGATCAGGATCGTGATCTGGACGAAGTCATCGCCTTCGCGGCGACCTACGGCTATGCCGCGCCCAGCGAGCGGCGCGGTGACCGGATCACGGTGGAAGGCAAGACCTTCCGCTTCAGCGATGTGGACGCGGGCGATCTGCTGACCAATCCCACGGCGGCTCCAGCCTTTGCATCGCTGGAGGCGAGTGTGGGCAGCCTGGTTGCGATCCCTACCTATTTCGATGGCACCATTCGCGCCGGTACTGCGTTCGGCCAACCAGCGTCAGGCGTTCGTCCGGCGGGCGGCGCCTTGGCCGATCTGGATGCCTTCATCCTGGTGGATAGCACTGATACGCCACGTTATGCGCCGAGGGCGGGCACAGATGGTCCTGATGCCCTGACCGAGGCGGAAGTCACGCAACTGCTGCGCAGTGCTATTGAGGTGGCCAACCGTGCCCGCGCCCAAATCCGCCGCCCCCTCGGCACGCCCGCGCGGGTGACGGTGTCGGTGGTGGATAGTAATGGCGAGGTGCTGGGGATTCTGCGCACCCGCGATGCGCCCATGTTCGGCACCGATGTCTCTCTGCAGAAAGCCCGCACTGCGGCTTTCTACTCCAACAGCCAGGCGGCTGGCGTCATCAGCAGCCTGCCGGACGCGGTTTATCTGAAGCCGGATCTAAGCCCTGCCGCCAGTGTGGATCTGGAGACCTACCTGACCAACGTGCGGGAGTTCCTGGGTCTGCCCAACGCCCTGGCCGATGGCGCCTACGCCTTCACCGACCGGGCTGGCGGTAATCTGTCACGGCCGTTCTTCCCGGACGGCATCCTGGGAACCAATCCCGGCCCCTTCAGCAAACCCGCTGGCGAATGGTCGCCGTTCTCGACTGGCTTTCAGCTCGATGCGGTTTACAACGGCATCATCCGTCATGTGGCATTTCTAGCCGGCCTGTCTCCGGTGGATGTGACGCCGGGCTGCATCGGCAAGGACGCGGTTGATCCCGCTGCCGACGTCAACCCCGGCGCCCATATCGCCAATGGCATGCAGATCTTCCCCGGCAGTGTGCCGGTCTATCGCGGCAACATTCTGGTTGGCGCCGTGGGCGTGTCCGGCGACGGCATCGACCAAGACGACATGATTTCGTTTTTAGGCGTGCATAACGCCGGGCTTGCGCTCAACGGCAGCATCAACAACGCGCCGCCCGAGATGCGGGCGGATCAGCTGGAGCCGCAAGGGGTACGGTTGCGCTACGTGCAGTGTCCGCAGTCGCCGTTCAACGGCAGCGACCAACAGAATGTGTGCGATGGGAAATAGGGACGGCGCCATGAGGAACTTTAAAAGCAAGCTTGCTTTTGCAATTGGCGCCCTGATCGCTCACCAGGCGTTCTGGTATGCCGCCCCCGTGCAGGCGCAGACCGAAGGCGCGGGTGAAATCTACGAAGAATGCGTCGAACGGGTGCAGAGCGTGAAGCAGCGCCGCCGCGCCGGACGTAGTGTCGGCACCCGTCTGGCGGATGTGGAATGCGCGCCGCTGCGGGATGTCCAGGTGGTGGAGGAGACTGGTGCCGCGCCCGTTGATGGCGCGCCCGCCCAGTGGACCCGTATCGCTCCCGGTGCTGCCTATGGCATGCCGGAAGAGGCCATTGCAGCGCGTCGGGCACCGCGGCCAGTCTCGCCGGTGCCGCGGGTGGATCTGTCGGACTATCAGGATCCCGTTGCCATACCGGATCGCTGGCGGATTGTTGAGAGCATCGGCTACACCGAGAGCATCTGGGATCCGTACAACCGCAACACCCTCAAGGGCGATGTGCCCATCCACGACGACTGGTTCTTCGCCACCACCATCGTGTCGGATACGGTGTACGAGCCACGCCGCGTGGTCACGCCGGTGGGCGGGCAGAGCACCGACCGCCCTGGTTCAAGCGATGTGTTCGGCGGCTACGACCAATGGGTATTTTCCCAAACCATTCTGGCCGAGCTGGTGTACTACAAGGGCGACACCACCTTCCGACCGCCGGATTACGAGTTCCGCCTGACGCCGGTCTTCAACTACAACTACGTGGAGCTGGACGAGCGCCTGGGCGTAAACGTCGATCCCAAGGATGGCGTCACCCGCCACGACAGCCATGTGGGCCTGCAGGCGGCTTTCGTCGATGTGCACTTGCGCAACGTCAGCGACCGCTATGACTTCGACAGTATCCGGGTCGGCATCCAGCCCTTCACCGCAGATTTCCGGGGCTTTCTGTTCCAGGACAGCCCCTTCGGCGTACGCCTGTTTGGCACCCGCGACAACAACATCTTCCAGTACAACCTGGCCTGGTTCCGGCGGGTGGAGAAGGACACCAACAGCGGGTTGAACGACGTCAATGAGCGCCTGCGCGATGACGATATCTTCGTCGGCAACCTCTATTGGCAGGATCTGTTCGTCAAGGGCTTCACCTCCCAGTTCACCGTGCTCTACAACCGCAACCGGGAAGAAGACCTCTTCTACGACGCCAACGGCTTTATCCAGCGGCCGTCCTCTTTTGGTCAGGAACGGCCTCGGGAGTACGACGTGGTCTACCTGGGCTATAGCGGCGACGGTCATATCGGCCGCCTCAACCTGAGCACCAGCCTGTACTACGCCTTGGGCACCGAGGAACCGGCCCCCTTCTTTGGCGAGAAGAGTGATATTCGTGCCTTCTTCGCCGCCGCCGAAGCCAGTGTCGACACCGACTGGATCCGCTGGCGGGCGTCGGCCTTGTTCGCCAGTGGTGACAGCGATCCCTATGACGATGTCTCCGAAGGCTTCGATGCCATCTTCGAGAACCCGCTGTTTGCCGGGGCCGATACCAGCTACTGGATTCGCCAGGGCGTTCCGCTGGCCGGCGGTGGCCGGGTGGCGCTGTCCGGGCGTAACGGTGTGCTCAACAGCCTGCGCAGCTCCAAGGAACTGGGCCAGTCCAACTTCACCAATCCGGGCACGGTGTTGCTGGGGCTGGGCACGGACCTGGACCTGACGCCGGAGCTGCGCCTGTCGTTCAACTTCAACCAGCTCTGGTTTGAAGATACGGCCGTGCTGGAAGTGGCCCGCAACCAGGCCGACATCGACAAGAACATTGGTCTGGACGCCTCGGCGGCGCTGATCTGGCGGCCGTTTATGAGCCAGAACGTTGTGCTGCGCCTGTCCTACGCCCAGTTGCTGCCGGGCCAGGGCTACAAAGACCTCTATCACGACAGTTCCGCACCGTACTCGGTGTTGGCGAACGCGATTTTGACGTATTAAGGGATCGGTCATGTTTAATTTCTTAGCCACTATTGCAGGCCGCTCCGGTCGGTTCCCTCCCCTGGCAAGGGGAGGGCTAGGG
>JAEZAA010000094.1 GCA_023430625.1 Pseudomonadota bacterium | reverse complement strand
TCCGCCTCGCCCATCAGGAACAGACGCCGCTCCAGTTCGACCGGCTGGAAATCCGGGTCTCCTTGATGGACTTATTGCACCGTCATATCCAGATCAACCAGCTGGACATCGACGGCCTCCAACTCACCCTCACGCAGGATGCTGACGGCTGGCGCCTGGGGAATGAACGCCTGTCCCCCGCCTCGGACGCCGCACCGGAAGCGGACCCGGCAGCCCCATTGGAGTGGACGTTCGAGCTGAACGCCGCCACGCTGCAGGATGCCTCCCTCTTGGTCGAGCAGCCGGTCCAGGCCAACCGGCTCCACGCCCGTCGCCTGCATCTGAGCAACCTGGCGCTGGATGCTGCCACCCAGGCCGGACGACTCGAGTTGCTAGGCACGCTCAACGATGCCCCCTTGAGTATTGACGGCGAGATCACCGGCAAGGACCAGGTGCTGGACCTTTATACGGATCTGGTCCTGAACGACTTCTCGCTGGAACGCCTGGCAGCGTACCTGCCGGAACAGTTGCTGGGCTCGCAGGGCCTGCTGGATCTTGCCAGCAAGGCTCATCTGCGCATGGCGGGCGATGAGATCCAGGTGGAGCTTGTCGACACCGAGATCGGGCTACGCCAGGCGCATCTGCTGCACGCACCCTTTCAAGCCGACATCGAGGCGCTACGCCTGAGTACACCCAGCACGGTCGTGCGGCTAGGCGACGGAAAGCTGCTGTCGGCATCCGCTTCGGTTCGGACGGAATCAGGCACAACCGCGATCTTTCATCAAAACCAGCAACGGCTGTTGGCGCAGTGGGACCAGCTGGCCAGCCAGAGCCTGACCCTGACGCTGGAGCCGGGCAATCTCGAGTCGGACATGCAATTGCGCCTGCCCGAGCTGCGCTGGTCCAACCTGACCCTGTCCCATCCGCTGCAAACGGAGAATCCCCTGCCCGCATTCCTCCAGGCCAAGGATCTGAGCATTCAGGGTATTCAATACGACGGGCGTCACTTTGGCATTGACCTGGTCGCCTTGCGGGACATCGATGCCAACCTGGTATTATCCGCCAGCCGCCAACCTCTGAACCTGTTGCTCGCCGAACTTGCCACGCCGGCTGAGCCCTCCGACTCCCTGGAGCCTCCCCCGGCACAGCCGGCTCCGGACGAGACACCCGCCCTGGTGGCCGACACCGCGCCCGCCACCGATGGGAATGGCCCAACGTTTAGCCTGGGCCGCTTCGACGTGACGGGAACCAACACCTTGACCCTGGTGGACCGGGGGGTGCAGCCGGAGTTCGTGCGGACGCTGGTTGCCAATTCCTTTCACCTGGACAAGCTGGACACCCGCAAGCCTGAACAGAAGTCGCCCTTCGAGTTTCGTGGCTCCGCCGACGATTACGCCACCCTCCAGGCGGAAGGAAGCTTGCAGCCTTTTACCGAGCAGACCAATTTTCATGTGACCGCCACCCTGCGCGAGGCCGATCTACCCACCTTTTCGGCTTACCTGCGCCAGGCTCTGAACTACGAGTTTGAAAGTGGTCAGCTGGACCTGCAGGTGAACATCACCGTCAAGGACAATCAGCTCGACGGCACCTCCCGCGTCACCTTGCGAGGTGCCGACCTGCGCCCGCTGGGGCCTGAATCCAGCGAAGCAACGGCCAGTGCGGGCTTTATCCCCCTCAATGTCGCCCTCGGCATGCTGGAGGATGACCAGGGTAACGTGGATCTGGAGATTCCCCTCTCTGGCGACATCAAGAGCCCAAGTTTCAGCCTCAATGGCTTTGTGGCCCGCAAATTGGGCAGCGCCATCCTGCAGGGCGCCTCGACTTACGCCGTCCAGGCGCTGGTGCCCTATGGCGCGGTGGTGAGCGTGGCGCAGTTGGCGGGAAAACACATGCTCAGGATGCGCTTCAATCCGCTGGTGCTTGAAGCGGGACAATTACCGGGCTCGGCCCACGCGGAATTTATCGGTCAATTCCAGAAATTCATGCAGGAGCGTGAAGACGTCCAGGTCAAGATCTGCGGCATCGCCACGCCCGCAGATCTGCAACTGCCGGCGGATGCGCCTCTGACCGAGGCCCAGCGCGAGACCCTGCAACAACTTGCCGGATCCCGGTCCAACGCCTTCAAGCGCGAAGTGATGCGTACCGCCGCCATTCCTTCCGCCCGCTTGCTAACCTGTAACGCGGGCATCGATACCAGTGGCAATGGCCAGCCTCGGGTTGAGCTGAAATTGTAGGGTGAACCTATCGAATTAGAGGGCGGCGCCAAACGGCATTATTGCCGGATGACACTGCCCTCGGTCTCCACTCCCTTGGCGTGACGAACCAGATCCGCCAGGGTCCGTTGCTGGAGCACGGCCTGGCGCTGTTGATCGAGCACCTCGGTCACCTCGCCGACTTCCGGCTCCAGCCCGCCGACCGGGCGGAAAACCCGGTCGTCATCGCGCCGCACCGCCTGCAGCAGATCATAGAGGGTAATCAGGTCCAGGGAGCGCCCCGGCACCAGTTCGTTGCCTTCATTGCCCGCGCACTTCAACAGGGTATGGTGGCGCAGTTTGGTGATCAGGCGCCGCGCCACATCGGCCGGCAAGGCGATCCGGTCAAACAGCTTCTGTACGGACGTGGAGTTGCCCTGGTCGAAGTCGCGCGCCACCCAGAACATGATCTGCAAGGCGGCCTTCTCCTCGGCATCGGCACTGGAGTTGACGCGATAACGCTTGGTGATCTGCTCGGAATGCTGCACGTAATAGGCGA
>JAEZAA010000075.1 GCA_023430625.1 Pseudomonadota bacterium | reverse complement strand
CGGCAATGCCTTCGGCTTCTCCGGCTTTGACCCCATCGCTTCTGTAAAATCAGCTGCCGCCTACGACGCAGTAAGCAAGTCTGGCGCTGACGTGATCATTGCCCCCCGTTACGTTGTAGATGTACAGGACTTCGGCATCTACAAAGCGGTGAAGGTTAAAGTGGACGGCTACAAAGGCACCATCAAGTCCATCCGCTAAGTCACGTGGATCTGGTTGGTCGTGCGTAACGGCCGGCCAATCCTGTCTAAAAAGGCGCTCTCGGAGCGCCTTTTTTGTTGGATTTCGCTGGATTTATCCGGCTGTGGCGGTGGACACTTGTCACTAGTCTATATTTAAAGTGTGCTTGGATTTATGGGCGATGCCTGAGTGGCGCAGTGATCGCCATCATTCGTACTTTGCGTTGGGGTTTCTATGTTCAGTCAGATCAAAAAGTACAAGAAGGCCATGGCTGAGGCCAGGAGTTATGACGCCTGGCAGGACGCGGCCCTGGAGCTGGATTACCTGGAAGGTAATGTGGAATGGAAAGAAACCTTTGCCAGCGATCTGTACAACTATGAGCTGATTTATGACCGATTGACGGATCTGCGTAACGCCCATCAGCGCCGCGACCACTGGAGTCTGATCCGAAGCCTGCGTGAGGGGCTGCATCACGACTTGGGGAACATGGGTAACTATCGGTTGTACAACCGAAGCCATGTGGGCACCAAGCATCTGATCGAAGAATACGTGAATCAGGTGTGCGACTCGCTGAATTATGTGTGCGACCAGGACATGCCTGAAATGCCTCTGAAGAAGAAACTGGACTTCTTCAAGGATACCGCCCAGAGTTTTGGCCGGCCGGTCTTGATGCTAAGCGGTGGTGCGACACTGGGACTTTTCCACCTGGGCGTGATCAAGGCGTTGTGGGAGAGGGGGCTGCTGCCCCAGGTGATTACGGGTTCGAGTATCGGTGCCTTGGTGGCGGCCTTGGTCGGTACTCGCACCGATGCCGAGATGCCCAGTCTTTTCGCTCCGGAAAATCTCTGTCTGAACGCCTGGAAATGGCTCGGTCCCTTGAGCGGGATCCGTGGCCAGGGTCTTATGGATCAGCGTCAGCTTGAGCAGTGTTTTCGGGCAAACCTGGGGGAGCTGAGCTTCCAGGAGGCTTACGAACGGAGCGAGCGGAGTGTCAATATATCCGTCTCACCAGTGGCTGCGCACCAGAAAGCTCGCTTGTTGAATGGCTATACCTCGCCTTATTTACTGGTCTGGAGTGCAGTATTGGCATCCTGTGCGGTACCGATGGTGTTCCCGCCAGCCCAACTGATGAAGAAGGATCGCGACGGCAACCTCGAGCCCTATATGCCGAAGCTGCGCTTTGTCGATGGCTCGGTGGTGAGTGACCTGCCCAACGAGCGCTTGATGCACTTGTACAACGTTAACTTCTCCATTGTGAGCCAAACCAATCCTCACATCGTTCCCTGGCTGAAGACCAATGCCCGGGAAGAGAAGGGCGGTATACTGGCGTTGACCAAGCATGTCGCCAAATCCGAGTTTCAATTTCATGGCCGCATGATGTTCGATTACTTCCGCAAGCGCGCAAAGCATGAGGCCATGCGCCAGATCAGCGGACAGGCCTATAACATCATGGCGCAGCGGTATGGTGGCGACGTGACCATTGCGCCCCGATACCGAGCCTCGGATTACTTGCGCTTGACGAGCAATCCGACTCCGGAACTGCTGGAGCGCCTGATCCTGGAAGGCGAGCGCGCGACCTGGCCACGGATTGCGATGATCCGAACCCACTCAAAAATCAGTAAAACGCTTGAGCGCTGCGTGCAGAGATTAAAACAACGGATGGATCACCGTCGCGCCGAGCTGAGAGTTATCGCGCAGGGCCGCAGCGCCTGAGTTCGCACAGGGATTGGCTAGCGTTGAATTTGGCCGGGGTAGCCCCTACACTAGACCGCTAGCCGCCCTGACGCTCCGTTCCACCTTTCGGCAGAGACTGCCTACCGTCTATGTACAGCAAGTTTTTCGGATTGAAGGACTCGCCGTTTTCCATCGCGCCGGACCCTCGTTTCCTGTACATGAGCGAGCGTCACCGCGAGGGACTCGCGCATCTACTCTATGGCGTCAGCACTGGCCATGGTGGCTTTGTTCTATTGACCGGCGAAGTCGGCACCGGCAAGACCACGGTTTGTCGCTGCTTTCTGGAACAGGTGCCGGATAACACGGACGTCGCCTTTATCGTTCATCCCAAGCTGACCGGCCGTGAGCTGCTTGCCAGCATCTGCGATGAATTGCAGATTGTTTATCCGAGAGTTGCCTCCACCAAGGCGCTGGTTGATCTGATTAACCAACATCTGTTGCACGCCCACGGCGCTGGGCGCAACACAGTCTTGATCATTGACGAAGCCCAGAACCTTTCCATTGAAGTGCTTGAGCAGTTGCGGCTGCTGACCAATCTGGAAACGTCCGAGAAGAAGTTGCTGCAGATTGTTCTGCTGGGGCAGCCGGAGCTGATTGATCTGCTGCAGCGCCCAGAACTGCGGCAATTGTCCCAGCGCATTACGGCGCGCTACCACCTGCAGGCACTCACCAAGGAGGATGTACGTGCCTATGTGGGTTATCGTTTGTCGGTCGCGGGTCTGAAACGGGAGATTTTCACGCCGGCGGCGATGACTGCCTTGTTTCGCCTGAGCCAGGGCATCCCGCGTCTGATCAATCTCATTTGCGACCGCGCCATGTTGGGCGCTTATTCCCATCACATCGAAATCATCGACCGGAGAACCTTGGTCAAGGCGGCGCGAGAAGTGCTGGGCGAAAACCGACCACAGCGTTCGCAGCGGGACGGCGATGGCATAATGACCGGGCTGCTGACCGGTTTGGCGGTTGGGCTCGCCATGGTGTCAGGGTTGGTGATGTGGACGCAGTTTCGTCCCAGCGAGCCCCAGGTCGAATCTGCCAAGGTGCAGGATAATGCTGCCCAGAATCTTGCGAACGTGCCTTCATCAAGCCCCGGCCCAGCATCCGCCGCAGCGTTGGAATCTACCGGCACGCCAGTTGGCAGCCAACCTGGGGTAGTAGAGCCGGTTGCTCAGAGTGGCGCCATTCCTGTGCAGTTTGATGCATTCGGCCAGGCAGTGGCGCAGCTACCTGACGATACCAAGGGCAGTGCATATCGTGGTCTTTTTCAGCGCTGGGGCGTTGGGTATAACCCAAATACCCAGCCTGTCGCCTGTGATGCCGCGGAAATGGTGGGATTGTCCTGTCTGCACCGGCAGGGCAACTGGCGTAGTCTCCTGAAGCTCGATCGTCCCGCCGTGCTGAAGCTACGAAGCGTCGCCGGTGAGGAGTTCTATGTGGCGGTGCTTGAAGTGTACAGCGACGAGATGGCCCAGATTCAATTGGGAAGTCAGATCATGACGGTTCAGGTTGCCGCGCTCGATGCACTCTGGGCAGGGGACTATACGATTGTCTGGCGGCGGCCGCCCCATGATATTACGGTGATTCGCGCGGACGGCGGCTCGGAAGCCCAGCGGTGGCTGACGGAGCGCCTGCTGCGGATCGAAGCAATGCGTCTGGGCGCCGATACGGCGGGTCGGGCTAATCCGCTCGCGGCAGCGCAAGGCGGACTGAACGCCATTGCGCAAGATGATGGGACGACGCTGGAGGAGAAGATTCGGCGTTTTCAGCTTGACGTTGGCTTGTCGCCAGATGGCGTGGCAGGCGCTCACACTTTGATCCAGATGAGCTCTATACTGGATGCAGATGTGCCGCGTCTCGTCGTAAACCGTCCGAGTGCTCACCCTGGAGGATCACTCTGAGCCATGTCCTATATTCTGGAAGCGCTGCGTAAATCCGAGTCTGAACGCCATCAGGGCGAGGTGCCAAATCTAGGCGCAAGCCCCATGCTGATTCACGCCGGGCGTCGAGAGCGTGCCATGTGGCCCTATTGGCTGGCTGGCGCATTGATCTTGAATGCGGCGGTTGTCGGGGCATGGCTGCTTGGTTCCCGATCCGCCAGTACCAGTTCGTCCGTTACGAACGCCACCTCGGTTACCAATCCTGCCGTTTCTGAACCTGTGGCATCCACCGCTGCTGTAAACGCCCCGCAAGCGCTCGCAGAAGAGATGTATCCCGTGCCCGTCACGGCGACAGCGCCGCCGCCCATGACACAGCAGATGTACGCTTTACCGGGCGCGATTCCAGGGTTGGCGATGCCTGCGCAGCAGGCAACCGGTACGTCACGGAACATTCCTGGCTATCCGACTGCGCAGTCGCGGGCTTCGGCTGAAGCCAATTGGGAAGTCGTCACACCGTCCAGACAGGGTTCCGAGCCGTTGTTAATTACACCGAATTCCGCCCGCCAATCGTTAGCCTATGATCCGGAACTTGGATACATGGACGATACCGCGCCGGTCAGTTTAACCGCATCCTCGATGACGTCGTTGTCGCAGGTTCCCGCCGATACGCCGGCAATCGATGTGCCGCGGATCGATGAGCTGCCGCCGTCGTTTCAGGCCCGGGTTCCGGCCCTGACGTTCAACAGCCATATCTACTCGTCAGACCCGTCGGCGCGTCGGGTGATGGTGAATAACGTATACCTGCGGGAAGGCCAGCCATTTAAGGGCATGGTGGTGCAGGAAATCACCGACGAGGGAGCGATTTTCGTGCTGGACGGAGTGATGTTTGAAGTCAGCTCCGTTCGTGGCTGGGGACGCCGCTGACCATCGCAGTCCTTTCCATTACCCAATCTGTTCACGCCGGCCGCTGGCGTCCTGACCAGTGGCCTAATCTATTATTGGTTCCCCCACTAGAATCACATGCTGTCTGAAGAAACCAAGAACGAAATCCAGCGCGTTTACCGAGCGTTTCTGGAACACAAGCAAATCAAGCCACGGTTTGCCCAGCGGCACATGATTGCCGAAATAGCGCGCTATCTGGGTGAAATTCGCGAAGATGGCTCGGGTGTCCGCACGTCGGCACCCAATGCCTGTGTGATCGAAGCCGGTACAGGGACGGGTAAGACACTCGCGTACACCATTGCCGGCATTCTGGTTGCCCGTGCACTGAAGAAGCGCCTGGTCATTGCAACGGCTACGGTGGCACTGCAGGAGCAGTTGGTAAACAAGGATTTGCCGGACTTGAAGGCATCGGGCAGTGTCGATTTCAGCTTCGGGCTTGCCAAGGGACGGGGCCGCTATCTGTGCCTCGCCAAGCTTGACCAGATCATGCAGGCGGGGCAGGACGAGTCGGCTGCCAGATTCCTGGCTGATGAGGGGGCGTCAATTGGGCTCGACCTGCCGTTGTATCAGCAAATGCTGGACCGCCTGATCGACGGGGAGTGGAATGGTGACCGGGATGCCTGGGCCGAAACCCTCGACGATCAATCATGGCGTCGGGTAACCACTGATCACCGCCAGTGCAGCAACCGGCGCTGCTCCTATTTTCTCCGCTGTAGCTTTTTCGAGGCTCGCCAGCGCATCGAGAACGTGGACTGCATCGTGGCGAACCATGATTTGGTACTAGCCGATCTTGCGCTAGGCGGCGGGGCAATTTTGCCAGCCCCGCAAGACACCATTTATGTGTTCGATGAGGCGCATCATCTGGCGGACAAGGCCATCAACCATTTCGCCCATTCCGTCTATGTGCAAAGTAGCCGGGATTGGTTGAAGCAGGTGTCCAAGACAGTCGCATCGCTGTTGACGGAACTAGGCACCTGTGCAGACATTCGCAACGACGTGGAGTTGGTCGCGCCCTTAACCCAGCAGTTGGACCAGGATCTTCTGAACCTGGCCAATGCCCTCCAGGAAGCAGATGGATGGCAACAGGATCAGGACCGTGCAACCCAGAAGGTCCTGCGGTATCCCAAGGGCGTGGTTCCTGATTCATTGCGCACCCTTGCCCATCAGTTGGTGTTGTCGACCGCGCAGCTGTGTCGCTTGTTTGAGCGTTTGACCGAGGTTCTGCGGCAGACGCTGGACGAGAAGCGGGACACAGACATCACCAAGGACGACGCGGAACGCTGGTATGCGCCGATCGGCTCGATCTACGCTCGCTTTATGGCGCAATACGATCTGTGGAAAACCTATGCGGTCGCGGATCCAGAGGGCGCGGTACCTTCTGCCCGTTGGCTACGGGCTTTCGAAGGGGAAGGGCGCACGGAGATTGCAGTTTTCAGTAGCCCCATACTGGCGGCCAACATCCTGGCCAAGCAGCTCTGGGACAAATGCTACGGGGCAATCCTGACCTCTGCCACCTTAACCTCGCTCGGGACCTTTGACCGGCTGAGAAGCCGGACCGGGCTGGCCGCTGAAAGCCAGTTCCGGGTTCTACCCAGCTCCTTCGATTATGGCAATGCCTGTACGCTGCGGATTCCTCCTATGGAGAACGACCCCGACCGGCCTGAGTTCGTGGCAGAAGTAGTGACGCGGCTGAAGGATATGGTCAATCCGGCGCAGGGAACGCTGGTGCTGTTCAGTTCGCGTCAACAGATGCAGGTGGTGCGACGCAATCTGGAAGGTAGCACGATCAGTGATTTGATCATCACCCAGGATGACTATTCCAAGGGCGAGGTGTTGGAGCGCCATCGGAATCGGGTTGATCAGGGGGCGGGCAGCGTCATTTTCGGCTTGGCTTCCTTTGCGGAAGGCGTGGATTTGCCAGGGAAATACCTGACTCACGTGATCGTGGTGCGACTGCCCTTTGCCGTTCCGGATGATCCAGTGGAAGCCACACTGGCGGAATGGATTCAGGAGCGCGGTGGGAATCCATTTCTTGAAGTCTCTCTGCCGGATGCGGCGACCAAGCTCGTGCAGGCCTGCGGCCGATTGCTGCGCACCGAAACCGATCAGGGGCAAATCACGATTCTCGACCGCCGGCTGGTCAATCGCTGGTACGGCAAACGTTTACTGAATGCGCTGCCACCCTATCGACGGGACTTTGCGTAAGGCATAAAAAAGGCACCCATATTGGGTGCCTTGTCGTAAGCCGCGCCACCGGCGTGGGAGTGGCGCAGGTCGAGGAGAGGAAAAGGCCTGATTGGAACCGTTCGCAATCAGTATGAGAGAAGTTTAGCGAAGGATTCGGTGCTGGCGGATCGTCCGAAGGGCGTAATTTGGGGGCGCAATTGGCTTGAGTGTGATCTGGTTCTCAAAGATTGTCGTCCAATAGCCCGAGCTTACGGGCGCGTGCCAATGCCTCAGTGCGACTGGTGGCTTCAATCTTGCCATAGAGATTGCGGATGTGTGCCTTGACGGTCGCCGGCGCCAAGTTCAGTCGCGACGCAATATCCTTGTTCGGCAGTCCCTCGTAGATAAGCTGGAGAACCTCTAGTTCCCGCTTGCTCAAGGGTTCTGCCAAGTCCTGATCTTTCCGTACGCCGGATGTCCCAGCTGAAACTGGTGCTTGCTCTGCAAAGGCGGCAAGTACGGCCGTTCGAAAGCGACCGCTGATACTCGCCTCCCGTGTCTCCAGGATGAGCTCTCGTAGACTGGGGTTCTCGTCGGCGAATAGGCGAACCGCATGCTGGCGCTCTGCCTGTTCTAGTGCGTAGGCAGCCAGTTGACGTGCAGGCCCGGTACGAGCAGTGGCCTTATGAACCAATGCCAGCAGAATTGTCGCCTGCAATTCATGTTTCAGCACACGCTGGTCACGCGCCTGCTCAAGTTCCGCCGCAAGCATGATCTCGGCCTGTGAAAAATTGCCTCGGGCAATTTCCAGGCGGGCGAGGCATAGATTTTCCCGTTGCCGGTTAAGTGGGTTGGCGGCCATGTGGCGCCGCATCTGTAACGCCTGTTGTTCTGCCTGCTCGAGTTGGCCCAGCGCCAGGTAGCAGCGCAACTTCATGGCGCGCAGGGAGGGCGGCTCGAACATGATCTGTTCTTCATTTTGCTCTAGGATCGCCAGCGCTGCGTCAAGCTGATCCAGCGCCTGATGGTAATCCGCCCGAGCAAAGGCAAGGCCTGCCTGGGTGTAGTGGATCATCACCCGCTGGCCTGGTTCGGTGCTCTCAAAGTAACGTAGCAGTGGATTCAGATAGCCCTGGGCGGCGGCCAAATCATTCTGCTCCCGATAGATTTCACTGAGCGCGGTGTTGCGCCAGCAGGAGACCAGGTCCGGCTGGGGCTGGTCCTTGTGAAAATTTTCCACCCAAATCAGGGTGCTTTCGTTCATGGCCAGTGCTTCAACCAGTTCGCCGCGCCGGAATAGCACCCACATCAGGAGTCCGAGGCTAGACAGCACGGTGGAGTAGCGTTGCTCCAACTTACCATGGTGAATGGCGGATTCCAGGGCTTCGACCGCCATATCAAGCTTGCCGACGCCGAAATAATCCAGCGACGCCGTAATAGCTAACTGATTTCAGCGGAATATCGGTCTGCTGGATCCGTTCCAATACTTGATGGGTCAGCTCATTGGCGTTGTGCGCTTGCTTGATGGTGCGCGCCAGGTAGGACTGAATCAGCGCCATCTCATTGCGGATCTGGCTGGCTTCCTGGTCGCTCAGGGCAGGGTATGCGCGGTCTGTGGCCAGCAATTGCTCAAGTTGTTGCAGCAGGTGCTTCAGATTCTTGAGCTTGTTGTCGTAGAACAGGCACCAGATCCGCAGCATGAGCAATCTGGGTGAGGTGTCCTGGCGCGCGCTGGGAATGGCATCCAACCATTCAATCAGGTGCAGGTGATAGCCGGAGCGGATCAAGGTATTGCCTTGCTCCTCCAGCACTTGTGCGAGCCAGTCCCAGTCTTCCAACTGGATCAGTTGTGAAACGGCTTCATGGTAGTGGAGCTGCTGGAGATACCAGCCAACCGCCTTGCGTTGGATGTCGCGGGTCCGCTCAGGGCTTCGCAGATTGATCCTGTTGAGCAGGGCGTCGCGAAACAGGTCGTGATAGCGATACCAGTACTGGCGGTTATCCAGAGGCACAATAAATAGGTTCGACCGTTCCAGCGCACTCAGAATCTCGTGACTGTCTTGCTTGTCCCGCACGCTGTCGCAGAGCTCATGATTCATACGCAAAAGACAGGCGCTATCCAACAGGAACTGCCGGATGTCTGGCGGTTGTTTCTCGAGGATTTCCGTGAGTACATAGTCGTCGATCAGCCGCCGGCCACTGGCCAGCATGGCCTCGGTATTATGGGGGGCAATGGCACTGGGCTTGCGCTGGGAGAGCGTCATGAGCTGAATGGCAGCCACCCAGCCATTTGTGGCCTGCTGGATGGCGCTTAAATCCTTGCCCACCAATTGGACGCCCGCATAGTTCTCGAAGAACGCGCCGATTTCCTCGTTGCTAAAGGCGAGATCGCTGGTGTACAGCTCCTCAACGAAGTTCTTGACCCGCCAGCGCGGCAACGGAAGATCGGGCTCAATTCGACTGGCGATAATGAGATGCAGCGAAGCAGGCAGATAATCCAGGAAGTAGGCCAGTCCCCGGTGGATGGTCGGCTCTTCGATCAGATGATAGTCATCCAGTACTAGGCTAAGGGGCTCATCATTCTGCGGCTTTGCCGCAATATCGTTGAGCAGGCTCGTCAGGATGGGCGGAAAATCCCCTTGGGGATGCCCCGAGAGGTTTTGCAGGGCTTCCGAGCCGATGTCCGGCCAATGCTGTTGCAGGGCACCAATCAGGTAGCGCCAGAAGGTCACGGGACCGTTGTCCGCTGCATCCAGGGATAACCAGCAGGTATGGCGTCCAGGTTCATTGGCCCAATGGGCCAACAGGGTGGTCTTGCCAAAGCCGGCAGGCGCAATGATGAAGGTTGCCCGTTTGCCCGGGCGGGGGGTTAACGCGGTGAACAGCCGGGAACGGTGGACTGTTTTGTCGCTGGTGACGGGGTGAAGAAATTTGGTCTTGAGTAACGCCATGGGCAACGGGTGCTGTTCGATGCGAGCATGGTGTCAGAGTCTTTCGTGTCTATGCTCCATTGTCAACTGTCGCTTGGGGAGGGGATCCTGTCCGGCGAGCAGTACGCGTTCCTAGAAGAATGCGTACTTGAATCCGATGCCAAGCAGAAGTGTCGCGAGAACCGATTGCATCAACCGTTCAGGCAAGCGCTTGCCAAGACGGGTACCCAGATAAATCGCCGGCAGGGACCCAACCAGCAGGCTTCCAAGCAGGGCAATATCGACGTTGCCCAGGAAAAGATGGCCAAGCCCCCCGACCATGGTCAGCGGCACAGCGTGAGCCAGGTCCGTGCCAATGATCCGAATGGTTGCGAGGTATGGAAAGAGAACCATAAGGATGGCGGCACCAAAAGCGCCGGCGCCGACGGATGAAAGCGTGACGCACACACCCAATGCAACGCCCATGATGACGGTGACAACAGACTTGCGCGGGGTCAGCTCCGGCACGCTGTTAATATCGCGCCGCTGCGTGCCCTGTAAATGCCCTTTGAGCAACAGTACGGCGGCCGTGACAATCAACATCACACCAAGGCTGCTGGTAAGAATGTGCTCATAGGCCGAGGCATCG
Source organism: Pseudomonadota bacterium (assembly GCA_023430625.1). Classification (GTDB taxonomy): domain Bacteria; phylum Pseudomonadota; class Gammaproteobacteria; order Pseudomonadales; family Oleiphilaceae; genus JAEZAA01. The sequence continues at coordinate 17,934 of JAEZAA010000075.1, read as the reverse complement.
GGGAAAAAGTGGGAGAGGGCAAAGATGGTGATGATCGATGCCGGAATGCTGCCCAGCGCCAGGCGCAGGGTAAGACCCCAGTTTACGGTCCGTTGACGGTGATGCAGGGCCACGCCGCCGGCTTTGGTCACAGAGGCATAAATCAGGTCCGTGCCGACGGCTACATTGGGCGGAAAGCCGAACAGGATTAAGAGGGGGGTCATCAAGGAGCCACCACCGACTCCGGTCAGGCCGACGGCAAAGCCGACACCGGCGCCCGCCAATACGTACAGGAAAAATTCCATAGATTCTGCTTCTGAGTGCAAGAATGGGAGCGCGAGGCAGCAGCGGCATCTGAACTTCCCACGCTCGCGAAAACATCGATAAACTTTAGAGCCTATGGTCTATTCTTAAAAAGAATATTTGATTATATTTTTATTCCGTTTTGGTGGTCTGCGGATTTGGCCCGGAGGAACTATGAAGCTGCAACAACTTCGCTATATATGGGAAGTGGCTCATCATGATTTGAACGTATCGGCGACGGCCCAAAGTCTGTATACGTCTCAGCCCGGAATCAGCAAGCAGATCCGCTTGCTTGAAGATGAGTTGGGTGTCGAAGTCTTTTCTCGAAGCGGGAAACATCTGACCAGGGTTACGCCGGCGGGCGAGACGATCATCAAGTTTGCCGGCGAGGTACTGCGCAAGGTCGAAAGTATCAAGCGCATCGCCCAGGAATTCAGCAACGAGCGGATCGGTGATCTGGCCATTGCCACCACGCACACCCAGGCACGCTACGCACTACCGCCGATCATCAAGGGTTTCATGGAGGAATATCCGGACGTCTCCCTGCACATGCATCAGGGGACTCCCATGCAAATTTCCGAGATGGCAGCGGATGGCACAGCTGATTTTGCCATCGCCACGGAAGCCATGGAATCGTTCAATGACCTGATCATGATGCCTTGTTATACCTGGAATCGCTGTGTTGTGGTGCCCAAAGGGCATCCTCTGGCACAGGTTCAGAAGTTGTCGCTGGCGGATGTCGCCGCCTACCCAATCGTGACGTACGTGTTTGGCTTCACAGGGCGCTCTCAGCTGGATGAGGCATTCAATAGTGAAGGGCTGTCGCCCAAGGTTGTTTTCACCGCAGCGGACGCCGACGTCATTAAAACCTATGTACGTTTGGGACTGGGGGTGGGGATCATCGCCAAGATGGCGTTTGATACCAAGCTAGATACGGATTTGGTGGCGCTTGATGCAAGTCACCTGTTCAAGCCCAGCGTCACCAAGATTGGCTTTCGCAAGGGAACCTTTTTGCGCGGCTATATGTATGACTTCATGCGGCGTTTTGCGCCCCATCTGACACGAGATCTGATTGATCGCGCAATCCAGTGCGCGAACAAGAATGAGATCGAGGAGCTGTTCCAAGGAATTGAACTGCCGCAGCATTGATTGTGCTGCTGCATCATGGAGAGCGTAGCAACGGAAGTGCTAGCTTACGTAATGTTGTTTTTACCCTCGGGGCGCAACTGATTCAAACGCCAGTCTGCGCCCCCAAGATTACCTAGGGTTTTAGGTTGACCAGGTGCAGGCCACATTCTTTGTGGCCTGCATCCTCCCACCACCAACGCCCTTCGCGCTCGTGTTGATTGGGAAGCACAGCTCGAGTGCAGGGTTCGCATCCGATGCTGATAAAGCCACGCTCGTGCAGCTCGTTATAGGGCACGTCGAACATCCGGATATATTCCCAGACCTGTTGAGACGTCCAGTTGGCGAGCGGGTTGAACTTGATGAGCTGTTTGCCAGGACCCGAATTGGCCGCATCGATCTGAACGATGGGCACCTCGGCGCGCGTGCCGGGGCTCTGGTCGCGGCGCTGCCCGGTAACCCAGGCGTCCAGCGTGGCCAGCTTGCGGCGCAGAGGGGCAACCTTACGGATGCCGCAGCATTCATGATGGCCATCCTGGTAGAAGCTAAATAGCCCTTTCTCACTCACGAGACGCTCAATAGCCTCGCGCTCGGGAAACAGAACCTCCAGTTTGATCTGGTAATGCTGGCGCACCTTGTCGAGAAAGCGGTAGGTTTCGCCATGCAGACGCCCTGTGTCCAGAGTAAAAATGCGAACGTTCTTGTTGAGCTTGACCGCCATGTCGACCAGGACGACGTCTTCGGCTCCACTAAAGGAAAGCGCGATATTGTCAGACTGGCCAAAGGCATGCCGCAGGATCTCTTTCGGCGTTTGGCTCTGGAGTTGCTGGTTTAGTTCGAGGACGTCTTGTTCAGTCTGCATGGGTCACCGTTCTCAGCATGGTGCGATAGGGAGGCAATAACCGGAGAAAAATAGCAGAAGTTGGCCGCCAGCCCAAAGATTCTCCCTTTATAACCTTATAAACCGGTTTGATCGTCAGCTCCTGCCGCATTCCGAACCATGGCTCATCTAGCTGAAATGAGAGAAGGTCAGAAGTGTGAGGGACACGCCAAGCGCATTGAGGGCGAGGATACAGGTGAGTTTGCGTAAAGAAAGAGACATGGAAAGCTCCTGAGGTTGTTGTTTTTGTCCTTGGTGGCTTTAAGCGTTTGGATTTTAATCAGCGAGCACGATTATGCAACCTCCAACGATTCGATTATCATGTGCCCCATCTCGCACCATGATTGCATTCGAAGGAGAACCTTGTGGAGTTGGCCTGTCTTGATCTCGAGGGTGTACTGATACCGGAAATCTGGATCGCATTCGCAGAGAAAACCGGTATCCAGGAGCTACGTGCTACGACTCGGGATATCCCCGACTACGATGTCCTGATGAAACAGCGCATTGCCCTGTTGGAGCAGCACGGCTATGGCTTGGCTGATATTCAGGACGTCATCAATACGCTGGAGCCACTCGAGGGTGCTCGCGAGTTTGTCGATTGGCTGCGGGACCGCTTTCAGGTTGTCATCCTGTCCGACACCTTCTACGAATTCGCCATGCCGCTCATGAAGAAGCTCGGCTATCCGGCACTGTTTTGTCACAAGCTCGTCATTGATGAGCGTGGCCGGGTGGTTGATTATCGTCTGCGCCAGAAAGATCCCAAGCGGCAATCGGTCAAGGCATTTCACGCCTTGAACTACCGGGTTATTGCCGCGGGCGACTCCTACAACGATACCACCATGCTGGCGGAGGCAGATGCAGGAATCCTGTTCCATGCGCCGGAGAACGTAATCCGGGAATTCCCGCAATTTCCCGCCGTTCATACCTATGAAGATCTCAAGGACGAATTCCGCAAGGCCAGCGAGCGCCAGCTGGACTAATGGCAGAGTGTAGCGTCATTTGACGTTGTGGCAGGCGGGCGGCTGACAGGTCGTCAGCCTGATCTGAGACTTCCTAGCGGTCACCCGAGAGGAAGTCTTGCTCCAGGGTTCGCATGAACAGGGCGACCTTGTTGATCGACTCCTGATATTCCTGTTCCTCCTCTGAATCCGCCACGATTCCGCCTCCGCCCCAGCAATAGATGATTCCCCGTTCGCAGACCAGTGTGCGAATGGCAATGTTGCTGCGTAGCACCTGATCTGCCGACCACCAGAATATGGAGCCGCAATAGACCGAGCGCCGGTGTGGCTCAAGCTCGGCGATAATCTCCATGGCGCGGCGTTTAGGGGCGCCGGTGATGGATCCGCCCGGAAATGCGTCGAAGAACAGGCGCAGTGGGTGTGTTCCCGCTTTCAAGGTCGCGCTAATGGTGCTGACCAGGTGGTGCACATTGCGATAGGTCTGAATCTCGAATAGCTGTTCTACTTTTACGGAACCAATGTCACTGTGGCGGCCGAGGTCGTTGCGAAGTAAGTCGACGATCATCAGGTTTTCGGCGCGGTCCTTTGGGCTGGATGCCAGTTCCTGCTTGAGGCTCATGTCTTCAGCGGGATTCCGGCCGCGGGTGCGTGTGCCTTTGATAGGAGCGGTCCGTATGTGTCGCCCGTCGATCTGTATGAATTGCTCGGGAGAGAGGCTCAGTATGGCGCCAACCGGCGTGCGCAGGAATGCACTGTAGGGAGCTTTGGCGGCACGGCGAAGTGCCAAAAAGGCCTGCCAGGGGTCGCCATTGTAGTCTGCTGAGAAACGCTGGGCATAGTTGACCTGATAGCAGTCACCAGCCCGAATGTAGTCCTGGATTCGACAAAAATTTGCTGCGTACTGGGCGCGGGTTTGATCCGGATAAAAGGGACCCAAAAGACTGAAGTCCGGCGACACTTTGGTGTCGTTCCAGGATGCCAGACGTGAACGGACCTGGTCGCGCGTGGTGGCAGAGCAACCCGGATGCCACTGAATAACCGCCGTGCGAGCGGTATGGTCCATTAATAATGCCCAATCATATCGCGCCAATCGAAGGTTGGGCGTGGAATAAGGATCGCTGGTAGGGCAGGATCTCGAGGCGTCAACCGCCGAATCGTAGGCCAAATAGCCGATCCAATCAGAATTGGGATGGTCCGACAGAGTACCAATGACGGCATCGGCAATCGGATGATGATCACCCGACACGGAGTCTTCTGTCGTCGCTGTCCGCTGATGCAGACGGCCATTCTCCAGGCTTAACTCAAGCCCAGGCAGCGCACTGATGATGTCAATCCCGGGCCTCTCAGGGTTACCGCTTTCCAGCCAGACGAATCCTGGTAGATCATGGAAACACCGGGCTAAGGCGAGACTATCGGTAGGGTAGGCAAGCTGCTGTTTGGATGCGTCCGGCATGGGCAGTCAAAAATCCGATAAGTGATGAATCACGCCGACAAACGACCCTGCAATTGTATCCAGATCCGTCGCCCCAGGGTATTGCTTCACAAAAAATAACGTTAGGTTACGAAATGTGAGAGGGGTCACGGTACATGTAACGGGGCAAGTCTAGACTGAGTCACATAGAGCTTGCATGCCGGTACAGCGGAACCAGGGCGGTGGCAACGCAAGTTTGGTGACTAAAGGAACTGTAGAATTTATCAGCGCTGTAAAGCTGACAATATGTTGAGAGCCAAAAGTCCGTGAAAAATGTCACGGAATATTATCACTCGGCAACATACAGTTACGATCACCAGGATTACTGATCGGGTGTTGAAAATAGCGATATTCGATCTGTAAGCAAGCCCCCAGGGCGATTTTTATGACACTAAAAAAAATAACATTTTAGGAGAAATGAAATGAAAGGCCTGAATAAATTGGTACTGGTTTCCGCAATCGCCGCTGCTCCTTTCGCGCAAGCTGAACTGAAAGCAATCGACGATGCAACCATGGCAGACATCAGCGGTCAGAGCGGCTTGCTGGTTGAAGTGGCAATGGGTTCTGTTGACTACGGCAAGGCTGCTGACGGCACCATCGACAGCTCCAAGCTGCTGCAGGTTGACTGGTCGCAAGCGGGTATCACGATCGATGCTTTCAAATGGGAAGTTGACCTGGAAAGCTACAACCGTGCAACCAACATCCACACTGGCGATCCCCTGGAAGCAGCTGGCAGCCGCGTACTGGGTGGTGTGATTGCTGAAGGCATCAAAATCGCTGGCTACGCTGACATCACTGTTGACGGTGTGTTCGACGACGGTCAAGCACACGGCGGTCAGCCCGCTAGCGGACAAGTTGGTGGCGGTATCGCAATCGGCTTCGAAAACGCCAACATCAGCATGCGCGTTGACAGCATCTCTGTATACCGCACTGGTGCAGACAACCTGAACATCAAAACTGCATCCATGGGTGCTGTTGAGATTCTGGGTATGGACGTATCCGGCGTTGACCTGACTCTGTCTGGCCGTTAATGCCTAACGCTACCTAATTCCTTAGGTAGGTTATGCTCTACAAGGCACCGCTTCGGCGGTGCCTTGTGCGTTTAAGAGAATTTATTCGGTTTATGTGGTGGCACTAAGACCAGAAGCACAGCTGAGGCACAAAAAACCACTCGTTCGAGTGGTTTTTTGTGCCTATGGGTTGGTCTCTGGCGAAGTTAACGCTGTGGGATATCGATCGTCAGGTCATAGACGCCATTAGGACGCTGCTGCAAGTTGATCAGCTGGCTCTGGATCTCCTGCAGTACAATGGGGTTAACGCCCTGCAGGTTACCGCCAATGGAAAACGTCAGACGCTGACCATCAGAGGATAATCCCAGGTTCTCCCCGATCAGAGGCATATTGAAAGGGCCCTCGGGAATGACGAGGCCTGGATTGTTAGGAATATTGATCGACCGTTCCGTGAGCGCTGGAAGGGTGGGGAGTGGCTGACGTTCGATGGCGGCAAGCCCCTCGATCACCTGACGCGCACTTTCTTCGGCGATATTCGTACGGCCGCGGAAATTATCCCGTTCCTGTAGTAAGCCGGCCTGTGCTTCTGACTCAGTTACCACAGGTTCGCTGGGTCCGAGCGTATAAGTCACGATTTTGCGAGGCGTTTCCTGACTGGGCTTGTGGGCCGGCGTCACGATAATGGTGGAATCCTCGATGTAGGTTTCCGTTAGTTCGGAACTGGTGAGGGATCGCACCTCGGCAAATCCTGGGGCTGAAATCAGCAAGCATGCGCTACATGCAATGCTCAGGGCGCTTCGTTTCATGGTCGCTCCAATGCGGTCTTTACGCTGGGTTGTAAGGCCTGGATTCGTGTAGCAATGTACGTCCAGGGCGCCCAGCGGATCGCTGTTACAAAGCCCAAACATGTTTACCTAAAATTGTAGTTTAAAATCCAGGAAAGTGACTATGATTTTGAAGGGGTATCCTATCAATGTCGAGTGCAGCCGCATTGATTTAGGATATTGCTATTGAGCATCACATCGCCTGATTGAATGAGCCGGTTACTGAAATAAATACGGCTCGAATAAGTAGGGCTGCTTTCTTCATTTACCACGCACGTCTCAATTAGTCGGTTGCTTATTATGGTTCAAGCCGTCAATCCGATCCGGAAGCGATCGAAACAAGTGAGTAGCGCGTGACCTTGGGTATCAGGAAGGCCGTCCACCAAACGGTGGGAAGGCAAATTCAGCAGTGGTTGAATACACGGATTCCCGCCTCGTCCCTCGTGCGTTTGGATCATCGTTCTATCTTTATATTTCCGTCTCGCGCCGGCGGTGTATTTCTTGCCATGTTAGTGGTGCTGTTACTGGCTGCCATTAATTATCAAAACAACATGCTGTACGCATTTACTTTCCTCCTGGGGTCGGTGTTTGCGGTATCGATCCTACACAGTTATCGAAACCTTGCTGGGCTAGTCATCCAGTTTGAATCTGCCGACGGCTGTTTCCCCGGCGAAACCGCACAGTTTCGGCTGTTGCTGAATCAGGGCGGGGGGCGTTGGAGCGACGCGCTTGAGCTGCGCTGGAAGCAGCACGGGGAGGAAGGCTTCGTGCCCCATGTGGGTGAAGATGGCCTGCAGGTGTCGTTGGGATACCCTGCGAGCAGACGAGGCTTACTCTATCCCGGTCGTTTGCTGGTCCAGTCGTTTTACCCATTTGGTTTGGTACGCACTTGGACCTGGTTAGACTTAACCGCGCAAGCGCCAGTGTATCCAAAGCCAGTGGCGGCGCCTCCGACTCCGAGTGAAGGAGGGGCAGAGGACGGGGAATCCCGCGTGGTAGCAGGCAGTGGTGATTATCAGGGCCTGCGCCAGTACACGCCAGGCGATTCCCTCAAACACATCGCCTGGAAGCAGTTTGCGCAAAAAGGCGAATTTTTTACCAAGGAGTTCGGCAGCCAGCAGGGCATGAGCCAATGGCTTGATTTCGACGACTATCGTGGTCTGGATCTGGAACGACGATTGGCGGCGTTAGCGGAACGGGTCGTTGCACTATCCGCCATTCAGCAGTCGTTTGGGCTACGCCTGCCCGGCATCGAGATTGGCATGGGAACAGGGCGCGGACATCGGGATCAGTGTCTGACGGCATTGGCCCTGTACGGGTTCGAGCCGGCTCCGGCAACGCGCCATCGCCAGCGAGGTAGTTGATGTCGAACGTGCTGTTAGCAATGCGGAAGTACAACAGCTTGAACAGTCTGAATTGGTTGCTGGTCGTGCAGGTGGTTGTGCTGCTGCCCCATGTGACCTATCTGCCATTCTGGCTGCTGGTTCTGACATCACTGCTGACGGCCTGGCGCTGGTCTTCGTTCAACGGCTACATCGCGGCACCGGGTCCCTGGTTGCGGGGACTGACGGTGTTGGCGGGCGTTGGTCTGTTTTTCGCCACATACCGAACCCAATTTTCGGTGGAAGCCGCCGTCGCCTTCTTCGCCATGGCCTATGCGCTGAAAATCCTTGAGGTACGTCAGCGACGGGATCTCTACCTCTTTATTTTCTTGTCGTTCTTTTTACTGGCAACCAAGTTCCTATTTGACCAGTCCCTGTGGATTTCCCTGTACATTCTCCTGGCGATCGGGCTGTGCCTGATGGCGTTGGTGGCGATTAACCAGGGTGCCAGTCGGGGTGGTGTTCGGCGATCCGCGCTCACCGTGGCGAAGCTCCTGGCGCAGGCGCTTCCCCTGGTTCTCGCAGCCTATGTGCTGTTTCCTCGGATAGCGCCCCTGTGGACCGTTCCGGTGAAGACTGACACCACTTGGACCGGGATTTCGGATCGGATCAATCCAGGTGACGTGGCGAAGTTGGCGCAGTCCGGCGAACGGGCATTTCGGGTTCGATTTGAAGGCGCGCCTCCCGCGCAACTGGAGCTGTATTGGCGGGCACTGGTGCTCGATGAATATCGGCGCGGCGAATGGCGGATGTCCGAACATCGCCAGTGGCGGGAGAAACGGGCAGTGCAGGTCGGGCGGGATCAAGACGATTCCACCGGGCTCGATAAGGCACTGTTGCGCTATGAAATCATTCAGGAACCCACCGGCAAGCCTTGGGGAATGGCGTTGGCCTCGCCTCTTAAAGGCAACGGTCGTTTCCAGCTGACAGAGGAGGGGCTTGTCCGTTTCCGGGAGCCATTGCGCCAAGCGGTCCGTTACGAACTCGGCGTTGGCGCCAGCATGGGACCGGACGAACTTCCGGACGGTGACCGGGCGCGCTACTTAGCTTTACCACCCGGCGAGAATCCGACGACCATTGCCTGGGTCTCACAACTCCGGCAGCGGCACGGCAATGACGAGGCGCTGGTGAATGCGCTGATGGGTTATTTTAGGGAGCAGCCCTTTTTCTACACGCTGGAGCCGCCACTGTTATCAGGGCATGAGGTGGATCAATTCCTGTTTCAGACTCAGCGGGGATTCTGCGCGCATTTCGCCAGCGCCCTGACATTCTCATTACGAGCGGCTGGCGTGCCGGCGCGGATGGTCGTTGGTTATCAGGGCGGTGAGTGGAACCGGGATGGCGGTTACCTGATGGTGCATCAATACGATGCCCACGCCTGGACGGAAGCCTGGATCGACGGACAGGGATGGATTCGCCTGGATCCGACGGCGATGGTGGCGCCGGAACGGGTGACTCGCGGCATGCGCCAAGCCATGGCGCGGGATTCGGCGTTTCTGGCGGAGGCGCCGTTTTCCTTGTCCCGTTACAGTGAATCCAGCTTGGTGCAATGGCTGCGCCTGGGCATGGACCGGATGAATTATGACTGGCAGCGCTGGGTGGTTCAGTACGACCAGAATGTCCAGCTGGATTTCTTCAAGCGATGGTACGGCCAGATTGACCTGCGGACCCTGGGAATCTGGCTGCTCTGTTTCTTCCTGGGCGGAATGCTGCTGGGGCTCCTCTGGCTGCTTAGCGCCGAGCGTGCCGTCGAGCCGGATCCGGTAAAACGTCTATGTCGGCGCTTTGAACGTCGTCTGGCGCGCCAGGGGCTGCCCCGCGCGTCGGGTGAGACCTTGCGCCAGTACGCGCGCCGGGTCAGTGAGGCACACCCGGATGCAGCCCGGGACATTCAGGCGCTGGAGCGTCGGCTGGAACGCCTGCTCTATGGTGGGGGAAGCAAAGACCGCAAGCTCTTACCACTCGAAGCCAGGGAAGTCCGGCGCGCCATTCGCCGCTTACGTCTGTCCTGATCTTGCGCCTGTCCTGATGCTGACCCGCGTTGTGACACCGAGGTTGTCTGTGTTAGCGTGGCGTCGCTTGACTGATTGTGGGAGTTTTTTGGCATGAGTGGACGATTTCCCTGGCAACAGGCGACCTGGGAACAGCTGGTCCGTGTTCACGAGGCGGGCCGGCTTCCCCATGGGCTGGTTTTGGCTGGCGCGGCGGGTATCGGAAAACTTGATTTTGCCCGGGTCCTGGCGCGTTTTCTCATGTGCCTTCAACCGGATGGAATGGAACCCTGTGGTCACTGTAAGTCCTGCCTGTTGCTGGACGCGGGAAGCCATCCCGACGTGCGATATTTCGAGCCCGAGGAAGCGGGGCGCGTGATCAAGGTGGATCAGGTTCGCGACCTGAACGAATTCATCGCCAAGACCCCGCAACAGGGCCGGCGCAAAGTCGCAATTGTCAGTCCGGCCGAAGCCATGAATCAGAACGCTGCCAATGCGCTACTGAAGACCCTGGAAGAGCCTAGCGCGGACGCAGTGCTCATTCTGGTCTCCCATGTCCCGAGCCAGCTGTTGCCGACCATTCGGAGCCGTTGCCAAATCTGGGCGCTGCCGTCGCCTACCCAGGAGGCCGCGTTGCCGTGGCTGGCGGCGCAGTTGGGCGGGTGCGCGGCCGACGCTGAGGAGTTGCTGCGCATGGCACGGGGGGCTCCGCTGGCCGCATTGCAATTGGCGCAAGCGGGTGCACTTGAGGAACAGCGCATCTTGCTGGCGGATATGGCAGCCGTGTTGAAGCGGGATCAATCACCGTTCGATGTGGCGGCACGCTGGCAGAAGCTGGATCTGCCACGAATCCTGGGCTGGCTCTACCAGTGGACCGCAGCGGCGATCTCATTCCGGGAATCGGGTGCGATGGTTCCGCTGAGCGACGCCAGCGCGCGCAAGATGCTGGAGTACGTGGCCACCAAGGCACCGGCGGAAGAGTTGTTTGGTTTTCTCGACGACATTCAGGGCGCCACGCGGAGCCTTCGCCTGCATCAGAACCCGAACGCCCAATTGCTGCTGGAATCCCTGCTCAGCAAATGGCTGTTTCTGATTGCCAAGAAGTCGACGCGCCTCTCATCCTAACCAGCCTTTTCAGGCAGGGTGCGGAAAGCCTGATATGCTTACTGCACGTGACGACTAATCACGCCGTGTCTCGATGGGCGACGGGAGAGTCGCCCTGAGAATGAAGGATGGAATCAAGCGGCCGTGAAAACCTATTGCAAGTACCACCCCCTGGCGCCCGCGCATTGGCATTGTAATCATTGTTTCGGTCACTTTTGTCGCGGTTGCGTCCCCAACGCCGGGAGCCGCCAGGCGGCCAATTGTCCATCCTGTCAAAAGCCGTTGCGCTACCTCGGTGGCAGTAACCTGGCCGAGCCCTTCTGGCGCCGTATCTCCACTTTCTTCCGCTATCCGCTGGCGAAGGATCCAATCCTGTTGATCCTGCTGTGCACCGCGCTGCCGTTGCTGTTCCAGAATCTGATCATGTCGCTGGTGCTGACCATCGGTCTGGCTGCCATTCAGATGCGCTACCTGTATGGCATCATTGAGCAGACGGCTGACGGCAAGATGACGCCGCCCACGCTGGGCACCGCCTTTCAGGGAGGAGGGTTGAGCCTGTTGATTCAGCAGTTGCTGGTCTTCATCTCCATGGTTGCGTTGGAGGTGTTTGCGCTACATAAGGGCGGCGCGTTATTCGGGATCATCATGCTCGCGTTCCTGGTGCTTATTTTTCCGGCCAGCGTGATGTTGCTGGCGCTGGAGAAACGCGCGGTCGATGCACTCAATCCGATCCGCTTGATGGGTATTATCGGCGCCATCGGCTGGCCGTATTTCGTGCTGTATGGCTATCTGGTCCTGATGTTCCTGAGCCTGGGCGTGGCCCAGGAATTCATTGTGCTGCACATACCCGAAACCTTCGCCTTTCCGCTGCTGGGATTGACGTCCAGTTATTTCCTCATTGTGATCTTCCACATGCTCGGGTACCTGCTGTTCCAGTACCAATACCAGCTCGGCTACTCCGCCGATCTCGCGGAAGAAACGCCGCTGGCAGCGAATACCGAGCATGGTGCGCAGGTGCAGGCCGCAGTCGACATCGATATCAGCCTGAAGGACGGGCAGTATGGTCGTGCCGTGGAGTTGATGGTGCAGGAGATGCGGCGCAGGCCCCAGGATTACGCCATGCTGGAGCGCCTTTATCAGTTGCTCTGGGCGCTGCGGGATTGGGGGCGCCTGCGGGATATGGTTCATCCGATGCTGCGCATGCTGCTGGCGCAGAACCGGCAAGAGGACGCCGTACGGCTTATTGGGAAACTCTACGATGAGGCGGACTTCGAACTCGCCGATCCGCTGTTACGCTTCAATGTCGCCCAGGTCGCGCACATGATTGGCGAACACCGCCTGGTGCTGCGGCTGCTCAAGGATCTTCATAAGGATGTTCCAGACTTCGAGTTTCTGCCCGATGCCTATGTATTGATGGCGAAAACCCTTGCCAACGCGCTCAAGGATCGAACCAAGGCGCTTAGTTACCTGAAGTTCGTTCAACAGCGATTTCCAGACCACGCCATACAGGCGCGGCTGGCGGATTACTTTGAGTCACTGCGAACCAAGGGGCTTATTCTCTAAGCCGGGTTTCGAATATTACGCCGGGTTCTGGCCATTCAGGCGGAGTTCATCGAGCTGAGTGGCCAGGGTTTGGTAGTAATGCACCTTGGTTGGCATTTCCCGTTGCCGGAAAGCGTTCATCAAGGCTTGGCAGGCATCACCGATCAGATCGAGGTTGGGGGTTACGTCCCGCAGGATCTGGAAGGTGCCTTCGGCCTCACGGAGCGCATTGTGGCGCAGGCTGGCCAGCAGCATCTTGTAGTGCCATTCTTCCGACAAGCGGGCCGGTTCGGTGCGTTTAATGACGTCCTTGTAGACGTTCAGGGCGAGATCGATCTGGTGATTCTTGAGTGCCAGGGTCAGCAGACGATAGGTGCAGCTCAGGAAGTCATCACTCTCCGGTTCCAGCTTCTCCACATGGTACAGGTGCTCCAGCATGCCCAGGTTGTCCGGGTGGTTGTCAGCCAGCTTGCGGAAGCGATGACGCGCTTGGGCAAAGTCCACCCGGCTGACCGCGTCGAGTGCCCAGCTGTAGGCTTTGCGAAACTCCAGATCGGCTTCCTCGTCCAGATCCTGCTTAACGTCCTGCACATCCAGTCCCTTACGACGAAAGCCGTAAGCAATCGCTGCGCCGGCTACTAAACCGCCTGCGTGAGCCATATAGGCGACGTTGCTGGCCTGGTCGCGCCAGGCATCGAACAGCTCCTTGCCAACCCACACTGGCAGCAACCAGAGCGCAGGCGCGCGGAAGTAATTGAAATAGATGCCTGCCCAGAAGAAGAATCGGATTTTCTTCAACCCGTAGATGGTCACGTACATGCCCATGAGGCCGGAAATCGCGCCGGACGCACCCACCAAAGGAATATGGGAGCCGCTCTCGATAAAGCTGAAAAAGAGGCCGGAAAAGGCACCGCTGGCCAGGTAGGCCAACAGATAGCGGGCGGGCCCGAGCACCGCTTCCACGGCAAAGCCGAGCAGGAACAGAAACACCATGTTGCCGATCAGGTGACCGAGCCCGCCGTGCAAAAAATGGTATCCGAGTAATTCCGTCAGACCGACCGAGGCCGGGGTGAGACCGAAACGCATGGAGCTGATGCGGTTGAGCCATTGATCCTCAAGCTGGGTGCGTTGTTCCAGCCAGCGCTGATACACATCGGTCTGCCAGTAACGGGCGCCATTGGCTTTGAGATGGGCGCCGAAATCACGGTCCGCCATGAGGATGACGCTGACGGGTGTTGTTTCACCCTCGTCCATGAGTTCACGGATTTGTCCCGGCAGTTCGTGGCGTCGGTCCTGGCCCAGCCGGATACGCCGCTCCAGGTAGTCCAGGTACTCGGGCGCTTCCAGTGACAACAGCTCCTGGGTCTCATAGAACTTCAACGCCTCTTGCCAGATCTGCCGGTCCCCAGACTGATAGCCGAAGAATATGACGACGTTGAGAAGGATAAGAAGCAGGGTGACCAGCGGGGGGCGACGCCAATCCAGTATGCGTTCGGCCGGAATGATCAGCATGAGGTGTCCTGAAAAAGGGTATAGAGACTTCTGTTTTAGGTCTTAAGAGTGTAGACGCTTCCGGCCCGATTGGTCTCTGCTGTAACGGAGCTTAGCTCTGGCTGGCGGGTGCGCCTGGCGCAGATAGGCCCATGCGTTTCAAGGTGTCGACAATGGCCTGGGTGTGGCTGTCGATCTCCAGGTTAATCCAGTCGCCTTCATGAGCCTGGCCAAAGGTGGTCTGGCGCAAGGTTTCCGGAATGAGATGGACCTGAAATCGATTGCCCTCCACCTGGCCAATGGTGAGGCTGGCGCCGTTGAGGCCGATATAGCCCTTGCTGAAAACGTAGGGCGCCCAGGCCTCGGGAACTTCCAGGGTGAGGGTTACGTTGTTCTCTGGCCGGTCAATGGCGACGATACGGGCCTGGGCGTGGACGTGGCCTGACAGCAGATGGCCGCCAATCTCGTCACCAATTCGGGCAGCGCGTTCGAAATTCACCACATCGCCTTCTTTGAGGGATGCCAAGTTAGTAACGGAGAGCGTCTCCTGCATGACATCAAACTCTGCCGTATCCTCCTCGACACGGGTGACGGTCAGGCAGGTGCCATTGATGGCGACGCTCGCGCCAATCGCGAGGTTACTGGTTGCGCCGGCCGGGAACCCAATGACGAACGTGGCCAGGCCAGGTTTGCGTTGAATCCGTTGAACCCGGGCGAGCCCCTGTACAATGCCTGTGAACATCTGTGTTTCCCCTCAAGTTTTGCGCATTATACCCAATGATGCCCCTGGCAGTAGTGCCGCAGTCCTAGCCGCGCCGCGGGTACCTCAAAGCAGGAAGGAGAAGCCATGCAGGTAAAAACGGTCGATGTCGCAGTCATAGGCGCTGGTACTGCGGGTATGCTTGCCTACCGAAGTGCGGTCAGGGAAGGGCGGTCAGCCGTGCTGATCGAAGCCGGCGCCTACGGGACCACCTGTGCTTTGGAAGGCTGTATGCCCAGTAAACTGCTCATCGCTGCGGCGGAGCGGGCTCGTATGTTAGGGTCGGCTGAGGTGTTCGGAGTTTCATGCGACCGACTGCGTGTCGATGGCCGGGCGGTCATGGCCCGCGTGCGTTCGGAACGGGATCGCTTCGTGGGCTATACGCGGGCGCAGATTGACGCTATGCCAGCAGCGGATCTTCTAAGGGGGCAGGCATGTTTCCAAGGTCCCAACGATCTGCGCGTGGGCGATCAGTCAGTCCGGGCCAACGCCTTTGTGGTGGCCACAGGGTCCCGAGCCTGGGTTCCACCGCAGTTGACGGCTTTGGGTGATCGTCTGCTGGTGAGTGCCGATCTGTTTGAGTGGCCTGATCTGCCTGCATCGTTTATCGTTGTCGGAACCGGTATTATCGCGCTCGAACTGGGACAGGCATTGGCGCAGCTTGGAGTGGACGTCACCTTCATCGGTCGCGGCCGCAATTTTGGACCGCTGACGGACCCGGATCTGGCGGAGCAGGCGCGTGATTTATTCTCCCGCAAGCTCAAGGTCCTGATGGAGGCGAACATCGTCAGCGCAGCGGTGGAGAACAAGTCCGTGCGCCTGCAGGTCCACACGCCCCAGGGTGAGCAGACCCTGATGGCGGACTATGTGCTGGCTGCGACCGGCCGTCGTCCCAACCTTGATGGTCTAATGTTGCAAAATACAGCTGTTGAATTTGGCACCTCAGGCCGTCCGGTCTACGATCCGCAAACGCTGCAGTGCGGTCACACCAACATCTTTATGGCGGGTGACGTTACCGGCAATCTGGCGTTACAGCATGAGGCGGCCGACGAAGGCCGTATCGCCGGACGTAACGCGGCGCGCTTCCCTAATCTGGTTCCAGGGTCAAGACGCTCCCATCTGAGCATTGTGTTTTCCGACCCGCAGATGGCGTTGGTGGGTCAACACCACTCACAACTAATACCGGGCAGTTATGTCAGCGGTTGCGCTAGTTTCGAGAATCAGGGGCGCAGTCGAATCATGGCAGTCAACGAAGGACTGCTGAAAGTCTATGCGGACCGGTTCAGTGGTACCTTTCTGGGGGCGGAAATGATCGGCCCTGCCGCGGAACATCTTGGGCATCTTCTGGCCTGGTCTCACCAGCAAGGGCTGACAATCCAGCAGATGCTGGACATGCCGTACTACCATCCGACGATCGAAGAGGCGCTTCGCACTGCTTTAGGGTCCTGTCGCCGCGCCTTCCTGGCGACCCTGGAGTCGATGCCGGTGGAGCCGGGATATCTCGCCTGAGGTCCTGTCTCCTGCAAAAGGTCCGCTGGGCGCACTGGAACCGATGTGCCGCTTTGGCATGCTTCCTGATGGTGCAACTTCTCCTCCTTTCGCGTCCAGATTTCTGATTCCGTTGTCTCCCGTTCAGCGCTTGCGCGCGCATATCTGGTGCGGCTGCCCTCTCATGGCACGTAATCTGCTAAAAGCTGGTGCATCAATTTTGCTTCGTTAAGGGCATTTTGCCGCACTTGGCGAGCAACTTATTGAAGTAAAACAAAACCTGCGAATGTACGCGCGGATGAGACGACGCCAGCCAAAACGCCTCGTGCCTTTTTGTTGTGCATTTGTTGATCTGTGTGCACCAGGAAAAAGCATAATTGCAGTTAATCTCGGGGAGTCAGGATAGTGGATTCAATAACGAGCGCAGTTGCCACGCTCACGGCGAGCACCAGTACGCTTTTCATTTTGTTGGGCGCGATCATGGTGCTGGCGATGCACGCGGGCTTTGCCTTTTTAGAAGTTGGCACGGTTCGCCATAAAAACCAGGTGAATGCTCTGGTCAAGATCATGACCGATTTTGGGGCGTCCACCCTGGCGTACTTTTTTATCGGTTATCCGATTGCGTATGGCGTGAGCTTTCTGGTGGGTGTTGAACAGTTAGCCAGTGAACATGGCTATGCCCTGGTGAAATTCTTCTTCCTGGTGACCTTCGCGGCAGCGATTCCCGCGATCATCTCCGGTGGGGTGGCCGAGCGCGCTCGCTTTTATCCCATGCTGATTGCCGCCGCGCTCTGCGTGGCGTTGGTTTATCCGGTGTTCGAGGGCATCGTCTGGAATGGTAACTACGGTGTGCAGGCCTGGCTGGAAGCGTCCTTTGGCGCGCCCTTCCATGACTTTGCCGGCTCGGTGGTGGTTCACGGCGTTGGCGGCTGGCTCGCACTTGCGGCCCTGGTGTTGCTTGGAACCCGTCAGGGACGGTATCGGAGCGGGCAATTGGTCGCGTTCGCGCCGTCCAATATTCCGTTTTTGGCCCTGGGTGCCTGGATCCTCACGGTCGGCTGGTTCGGCTTCAATGTCATGTCGGCGCAGACCATTGAAGCGATCAGCGGATTGGTGGCGGTGAACAGTCTGATGGCAATGGTTGGGGGAATCCTTGCGTCCATGCTGGTCGGGCGTAAGGATCCGGGCTTTATCCATAACGGCCCGTTGGCCGGATTGGTGGCGATCTGCGCAGGGTCGGATCTGATGCACCCGGTCGGCGCGCTCATAACGGGAGCTATTGCAGGCGCATTGTTCGTTTATCTGTTCTCGTTGATCCAGAAGCGTTTCCCCAAAATAGACGATGTACTGGGAGTTTGGCCGTTGCACGGTGTTTGTGGTCTCTGGGGTGGCATTGCTGCCGGCATCTTTGGGGCAACCTCTCTGGGTGGCGCAGGTGGCGTGAGCCTGATGTCTCAAGTCATTGGCTCCTTGGCGGGGGCGGTTTTTGCCTTTGCCGGTGGTTTGCTGGTCTACGGCATCATCAAGTTATTGGTGGGATTACGCTTGTCCGATGAAGAAGAGTTCAATGGAGCGGATCTGAGTATTCACAAGATTGGCGCCAATGGCATTGACTGAAGGGTAAC
>JAEZAA010000025.1 GCA_023430625.1 Pseudomonadota bacterium | reverse complement strand
CGACAACTGCGTCGAGCTCCATGGCCTTCAGCATCGCGTACTGGGCAACGTTACCAGAGCCAGACACCGCGACCCGCAATCCCTTGAAGCTCATGCCACGGGTTTTCAGCATTTCTTCCACAAAGTACACGAGACCATAACCGGTGGCTTCTGGACGGATCAGACTTCCACCAAAGCTGATACCCTTACCGGTAAAAGCGCCCGTGACCTGATTGCTCAACTTACGGTACATGCCGTACATGTAGCCGACTTCCCGACCGCCAACGCCAATATCACCAGCAGGAACGTCAAGATCCGCGCCGATGTGGCGCCAGAGTTCTGTCATGAAAGCCTGGCAGAAGCGCATGATCTCATTGTCGCTCTTGCCCTTCGGGTTGAAGTCGGAACCACCTTTGCCGCCGCCCAATGGCAATGTGGTCAATGCATTTTTGAACACCTGCTCAAAGGCCAGGAATTTGAGAATACCCAGGTTCACGGATGGGTGAAAACGAAGCCCGCCTTTGTAGGGGCCGATGGAGCTGTTCATTTGTACCCGGTAGCCACGATTGACCTACACCTGGCCGCTGTCATCAACCCAGGATACCCGGAACTGAATCACCCGCTCGGGTTCAAGCAGCCGCTCCAGCAACCCTTTTTCCGTGTACTTCGGGTTTTGTCGGAGGAATGGCCACAGGCTGATCAGGACCTCTTCAACTGCCTGATGAAATTCAGGTTGGTCCGGATCTCGTTGGTGTACCCGGTCCAGCATTTGCTTCAGTGATTCATGCATCGTACGGTGGCTCCAAAAACTTTGGGACTTTCATTCTTATACAGGTTCAAGATCGTTCTGCTGCTCGGGGCTCCATCCCACTTCGCTGCCTCGTCCAGTTCAGGCGGTCTCCAAAAGCCGGCGACAGCAAGGCCCGCCGTTGTAATGGCCCGCGTAATGTCCATGCCATTAATTGCATAGCAGCCACATCTTTAACCGGCGCGGTCGGCAGAAGACAATACAGGGATCACCTGTAGAGTGCAAAAACCGTCCAAAACCTGATGAGATGAACCTGCGGATGTTGTCAATCAACACAAAAAGAAGGTGGCCTAACGCCTGCCGTAAAACAAACGGGGGAAGTGGTGCCCGGGACCGGAATCGAACCGGTACGGTATTGCTACCGAGGGATTTTAAGTCCCTTGTGTCTACCTGTTTCACCACCCGGGCATCGAGTGGATACGGAATACCCTCGCCCTAAGTTCCGATCCAGGCGTTAGCTCATCCAGTGATGATGCGCGAGGCGCTATTCTAGATTCGTCACTGCGACATATCAATCTTTTCCAGCGCGCGATGCACCAAAATGTTTCAATTTGTCGCGTTTTAGAACGAGAAGAAGATACGGGATCTGTGTGAATGTATAGCGGGATTGGGATCTTCCAGCCGGCCAACTAGGCACGGCTGAATCTGAACAGACGAAAAATCGAGAGAAAATGGAGGCTGGGGTCGGAATTGAACCGGCGTACACGGAGTTGCAGTCCGCTGCATGACCACTCTGCCACCCAGCCAAAACTTTTGTGGCATCTTTAGCTAAAAACCCCGACTTAAATCGGGGTTTCTGAATTTGGAGCGGGAAACGAGACTCGAACTCGCGACCCCGACCTTGGCAAGGTCGTGCTCTACCAACTGAGCTATTCCCGCAAAAGATGTTTTGTCTGCTCTCGCAGACCCAGGCGATTCGTGTTGAAAACCTGGAGACCTGATTTACACCTGCCGGTGTGCGTTCAAGTGGCGCTTAGTTTACTGATTTGATGAATGGTGTCAAGCAACATTCATCAAAAAATATCATCCGAATTCACGAACTTATGTATATTTTCCGACCAGAGGTTACTTTTGCGGAACCCTGCGTAACTCGGGCCAGGCAGCCATCAGATACACGACCATGGACCAGAGCGTCAGAATGGCGGCCACGTACAGCAACAACAATCCCAACAACGCCAGCGACTCATCCGGCTTGAACAGGAGCAGCGTGATGATTGCGATCATCTGGCAGCTGGTTTTCACCTTGCCGATATAGTTCACCGCCACACTCGCCCGCTTCCCCATCTCAGCCATCCACTCACGCAGGGCGGAAATAACAATCTCACGGCCAATGATCACGATCGCCGGCACCGTCAACCAGGGACTGTGGTGCACTTCCACCAGCATGGCCAGCGACACGGCAACAATCAACTTATCCGCTACCGGGTCCAGAAATGCGCCCAGGGGTGTTGTCTGATTCCACTTGCGCGCCAGATAGCCGTCCAGCCAATCCGTTGCCGCCAATACCGCAAAAATACCCGCCGCCACAGGATTGGCCCAGGGCATAGGCAGGTAATACACCAGCACGATTACCGGAATCAGTATGATGCGCGAAATTGTAAGCAGATTCGGTAGATTCATGCAGGACTTGATCCCTAACGACTTCTTGTTGATAACACTCCGGCCGGGGCCGCTCCTGCATACCGACTGTGACGACAGGGTCTTCGCGTCTAACGCTCCTGATGCACCGCCGCATAAACGGCTTCGGCCATCTTACGGCTAATGCCCGGCACCTTGGCAATTTCATCCAGACTGGCCTTTTGCACTTCACGCATGCCGCCAAAATAATTGAGAAGCTCCCGCCGGCGTTTGGGTCCGACCCCGGCGATATCCTCCAACTTCGAACTGCGGCGCTTTTTATCCCGGCGTTGGCGATGACCAGTGATTGCAAAGCGGTGCGCCTCATCACGCACTTGCTGAATCAGATGCAGTGCCGGAGAGTCCGGGCCCAAGTATATCATGTCGTGGCTGCCGCCCAGAATGAGCGTCTCAAAGCCCGGCTTGCGCGTCACGCCCTTGGCGACACCGACAATCAGAACGCCCGCGACCTGAAGCTCCTCCAGAACCCGGTCCGCTATGCCAACCTGCCCTTTACCGCCGTCGATCAGCAGCACATCGGGAAGTTTACCCTCGCCCGCCTTGCCCTGATCCTCATCTTCGCCGCGCTTCAACTTGCTATAACGGCGGGTGAGAGCCTGTTCCGTGGCTGCATAGTCATCGCCAGGCGTAATTCCGCTGATATTGAATCGCCGATAATCAGACTTGAGCGGGCCGTTCTCACCGAAGACCACACAAGACGCCACCGTCGACTCACCACTGCTGTGACTGATATCGAAACATTCAATGCGCTGTGGACGCGCATCCAGCGCCAACACATCTCGCAGCGCCTCCAGGCGCTGGAACTGGTTCTCACGACTGGCCAGGTGGCTGCGCAACAACTGTTCGGCATTGGCCTGAGCCAGTTTCAGCCATTGAGCCCGCTCACTACGCACCCGAGTCGCTACACGCACCTTACGGCCCCGAAGCTCCTCCAATGCCTCTACAATTGCGTCCGCATCATTCAGCTCGTGACTAAGCACCAACTCATCCGGAACTTCTGTAGCCTCGCGCTCCCCCAAATAATACTGACAAACGAACGCGCGCAGTACATCACTCGGATCGAGATCCAGCGAAAGCTTTGGAAAATAGGATTTACTCCCGAGCACTCGGCCACCCCGGACGAAAATCAGCTGCACGCACACCGCTTCCTGCTCCTGATGGACTGCCAGTACATCGACTATACCGCCATCCCCCACCTCAACTGACTGCTGCTCCTGAACATGGCGCAAGTGGTCGATCTGATCCCGCAGTTGGGCTGCTTTTTCAAACTCGAGTTGTGTCGATGCCGCTTCCATAGCGCGAATCAATTCGCGGATCAGTTCCGGATTCTTACCCTCCAGAAACATCACCGCATGCCGGACGCTCTCAAGGTAATCTTCTGGCGAAATTAGATTGACACAGGGTGCGCTGCAGCGCTTGATCTGGTATTGCAGGCAGGGCCGGGAGCGGTTGCGGAAAAAGCTCTCCTCGCACTGGCGGATCTGGAACACTTTCTGGAGCCAATTGAGACTTTCCCGTACCGCACCGGAGCTGGGGAAGGGTCCGAAGAACCGCCCTCGCCCACTGCGCGAACGCGCACGCCGATAGGTCAGCGACGGATAATCCGAATGCTCGGACAAATGAATGTAAGGGTAAGACTTATCGTCCCGCAGCAGGATGTTGTAAGGCGGGTGCAGGGACTTAATAAGGTTCTGCTCAAGCAACAGTGCTTCGGTTTCACTGTTGGTGACCGTCACCTCGATCGCACGGATACGGCTGACCATCGCTTGGTTCTTGATGGACAGGCCACTACCGCGGAAATAGCTGGAAACGCGATTCTTTAGATTACGCGCCTTGCCAACGTACAGAACATTGCCGACGTCATCGATCATTCGATAAACGCCAGGACGCGTCGTCAGGTTCTTGAGGAAGGCCGCCACATCAAATTCATGAGGATCGGCCTTGGATAGGTCTACGTCGTTATTCGATTCGTTCCGCATCTAACATGCCATGGCGCACGGCTAACAGAGTCAACTCGACATCGCTGCTGATTTCCAACTTATCAAATATACGGTAACGGTAACTGTTGACTGTCTTGGGGCTTAGGCAAAGCTTGTCGGAAATTTCCTGAACCTTCTGGCAACCGACGATCATCATGGCGATTTGCATCTCCCGCTCAGATAGCCGGTCGAACACATTCTTCTCCGCCTCCGGCTGAAACGGTCGCAATGCCATCTTCTGGGCGATTTCCGGGCTGATATAACGCTGGCCCGCATTCACCACCAGGATCGCCTTCACCATCTCGCGAATGTCTGCGCCCTTGGTGATGTACGCTGCAGCACCAGCCTGCATGACGCGGGACGGATAAGGGTCGTCCTCACAGGCGGTCACCGCGATAATGCGGATACCTTCATCGATACGCTTAATCTTGCGCGTCGCCTCCAGTCCACCAATACCCGGCATGCGCAGGTCCATCAGCACAATATCCGGTTCGGCCTGGCGGGCTTTCTGCACGGCTTCCTCACCACTGCACGCCTCACCCACCACTTCGATGCCAGGCTCATCCCGCAGCATGCGGGTGATCCCGGCTCGAACCAAATCATGATCGTCAACCACAAGTACTTTGATCAAAACACACCTCGCGAGTGGTCAAGCACGGAACTCTCCCTGTTCGGCCTTATTGGGCGGAGGTAATTATAGGAGACAGACCACCGGTTGAACACTGGTTGTCCTTTCACGACAGGTTATCAGCAACTCAGCCGGTCCGCAGAACCATTTTTTGCCATGGGCTGAATCACTGTTCATGAAGCAAGACTGCACTGGATATATCAGCAGAAGCAATCAATAGAACAGAGTGAAGAGACGATGCGATGTCAGGGAACTAACCGAGAACGACGAGTTCCAACAAGCGGATTGGATATGAATCTCAATCAAAGGGCTGGGCAGGAAAATCGAACGATTAAGGAGAGACAGGAGAAGCAATACAGAAACGTGCAAAGCCTATGATTGCTGGCATTCCCGGCAAAAAGAGTGCGTGCGGCTTTACACGAAAGGACAAGGGGTAAACTGAATGGCGGTGGGCCAGGGATTCGAACCCCGGGAGGACGTTAATCCTCGGCGGTTTTCAAGACCGCTGCTTTCAACCACTCAGCCAGCCCACCGTCAAATGCAACGACACCTACGTTGCGGGGGCACATATTACTAGAACTGACATGGGAGTCAACGCTAAATCATGAATAACAGTTGAATAAAATCACTTTGGAATTATCATTCAGATCAGGCAAACTTTTTAGTAATCAATTCCATATTGCAGACTGGAGGCAAACATGTCCGAGAAAGAACTTGTGCGCGGCCGCGTAGAAGCGATGCGCCCAGGCGCCACCTATGACGCCGCGGTAGGATCAGACGTTTCCTCTGTCCTTCGCAACACCTATATGTTGCTGGGTCTCACCCTGGCGTTTTCAGCGTTCATCGCCTATCTGTCCATGTCCATGGGCTGGCCGCACCCAGGCCTGATCATCACGCTTGTCGGGTTCTACGGACTGCTTTTTGCGATCCACAAGACCCAGAACAGCGGCCTTGGCCTGGTGTTCACCTTTGCACTGACCGGATTCATGGGGTACACCCTGGGTCCCATTCTCGCCGCGTACATTGGTGCTGGCGCCGGTGACATGGTTGCCAACGCGCTAGGTTTGACCGCACTGGTGTTCTTTGGCCTGTCCGGTTACGCCCTCGTTACCCGCAAGGACTTCAGCTTCCTTGCCGGATTCCTGATGGCGGGCTTCTTCGTGCTGTTGGGCACCATGCTGATCGGATTCTTCTTCCAGATTCCAGGCCTGAACCTGGCGATCTCCGCGGGCTTTGTGCTGTTCTCCAGCGCCGCGATTCTGTTCCAGACCAGCGCCATCATCCATGGCGGCGAGCGTAACTACGTCCTGGCAACAGTCACCCTGTTCGTCTCCATCTACAACCTCTTCCTGAGCCTGCTCCAACTGTTGACCGCTTTCAGTGGCGACGAATAACATCCCAGCAACTCAATGGCCCGGGCACGCCCGGGCCATCGCAGAGCGCCCATGAAGTTTTCAGTGGCTGTATACGCCCCACCCTTTTCCTCCCAAACCGCCTACAGCGCTTATAGGTTTGTCCGCGCTGCCTTGGAGCGGGGGCACACAGTTGAGCGGGTATTTTTCTACCACGACGGCGTCTACAACGGCACGCTGTTGTCCATCGCTCCGCAGGATGAGTTCGACCTTTGTACTGCCTGGTGCGACCTTAAACGAAGCCATTCACTCGATCTCACCGTTTGCGTGGCGGCCGCCCTGCGTCGCGGCGTACTCGATGCATCCGAAGCCAAACGCCACGAACGTCCGGCCAGCAATCTCCCGCCGGAGTTTGACCTGTCGGGGCTGGGACAAATGATCGACGCAACCGTGACCGCCGATCGCCACATTACCTTTGGCGCCTGACCATGCAGCCGACTCCTTCCAAACGCCTTCTGTTTCGCCTCACAAAAGCGCCCTACGGCTCGTCTCTTGCGCGCGAGGCGTTGGATGCCGTGCTGGCAGCCGCCGTTTTCGAACAAGACGTGAGTCTATTGGTCTCAGGTGACGCGCTGTATCAACTTCTGCCCTCACAGGCACCCGATCACATCCAGCAAAAACAATACACCGCCGCATTCGGCTTGTTCCCGCTGTATGGCATTATCAAGATCTATGCAGCAGCCGATGACATGGCTGCCCGCAGACTGAGCACCACCGAGCTGACGCTCCCCGTGCAGTTGCTCGACACGGCCGGGTTGCAGCACCTCTACCGCAACCAGGATCAGATCATCTCCTTCTAGATCAACATGATACTTAACATAGTTAATAAAAGTCCGAGCATTTCATCCGCCCTCAGCCAATGCCTGGTACAGCTCGCCGACGGTGATGCCTTACTCTTCACGGAGGATGGCGTTCTGGCAACGCTGGACACACCTGGCAACCAGGAATGGCTTGCACGCTGCCCCCGCAATATCACCTTTTATGTACTGCGGGACGACCTTGTGGCACGAGGCGTACTGGAACGAGCCTTGCCCGAGTTCCAGCAAGTGGATTATGGTGAGTGGGTCGATCTGGTTGCCCAGTATCCCCTGAATCAGTCCTGGTTCTAAGAATTGGCGCATTACCAAACGCGTTAACTATGAAGACCCATCGAATTCTTCTGGCCCTGATGAATGGAGCACCGCACCTTGATAGCGGACGCACTTCCCGAGCGTGATGGCGAGGGTTACCTGAAACAGCTCTCCGACTGGAATCCCTCCGTCGCGGCGACCCTTGCCCGCATCGAAGACCTGGAACTGAGTGCGGCACACTGGGAGATGATCGAATTTCTCCGCTCCATGTATCAGGAATACGGTGTCATACCTCCCATGCGAATCCTGGTGAAGGCCGTTGGCCAGCAGTTGGGGGCCGATAAAGGATCCAGTATTTACCTCATGCAGCTGTTCGGCGGCACGCCCGTGCGAACCGCCAGCAAAATCGCAGGACTTCCCAAGCCGACGAACTGCCTATGACCACATCAAGCAATTTCCCGACTGAACGTGATGAGCATCCCTTTGCGCCCTACGTGCGCATTCTGGGGAAAGGCAAACGTGGCAGCCGCAGCCTGACTGAAACCGAAGCATTCGAAGCCATGTCCATGATCCTCGACGGCCAGGTGCTGGATTTGCAATTAGGCGCCTTTCTGATGCTGCTGCGTGTGAAGGAAGAAAGTCCCGAGGAGATTGCCGGCTTCGTTCGGGCTTGTCGTGAACGACTGCAACCACCTTCCGATTTGGTTGCAGATCTGGACTGGTCTTCTTATGCCGGCAAACGCCGCCATTTACCCTGGTTTTTACTCGCCGCCCTCCTGCTCGGCCGCAATGGTATCCGGGTGTTCATGCATGGTGCGAGTGGACACACCCAGGGCCGGGTTTATACCGAGTCCGTCGTCCGTCAGCTGGGGCTCGCCGTTGCAACAGACTGGAACGATGCCCGCAGCGCCCTTCAAACGACCGGCTTTTGCTATATGCCACTATCCGCACTGAACCGGCGCCTCCACGACATCATTCAGATGCGCTCGATCCTTGGCCTTCGCTCCCCGGTGCACAGCCTGGTACGACTACTGAACCCCTTGGATGCGCCTGCGGTCCTGCAGGGCATTTTCCACCCCAGCTACAGTGAGATTCATCAACAGGCAGCGAGCCTGCTGGGGTATTCCAACGTAACGGTGATCAAAGGAGAAGGCGGAGAAATCGAGCGCAATCCTGATGCTAGACTGCTCGCCAGAACCATCGTACAGGGAGAATTACAAGAGGAAGAGTGGCCACCACTGAGCGAACTTCGCCACCTGAAGCCGGAAACTTTGTCGCTGGAGCAACTGACAGCGGTCTGGAACGGTGAATCAACCGACAGTTATGGCGAACGGGCCGTGATCGGCACACTTGCCATTGCATTGAAAGGGCTTGGGCGCGCCACCAGCCAAGAAGATGCACTCCGCTCGGCCCAAGCCATGTGGGATCAGCGCAGCGCTCTATAACCGACCGCTGACGGATCAGCGACTACACCAATAACAGTGCCAGATATTGCAGGAGTCCGGCGAACGCCCCAACCATGCCGCCGATCAAAATGAGCTGCCACTCCTCTTCCTGGAATGCGGGACGCAGCACATCCTGAAAATCTTTCGGCGGCAATGCCGCCATCCGTTCGTAGATCAACTCCGCAACCACCCCAGCCCGGTCCTGATTGAAGTCCGGATCCCGAAATGGCTCCGTTGATAACTGGATAGCCTTCTCGTTCAAGGCATCTTTCAATGCCACATAGCCATCCGCACCCATCGTGAACTGAGTCAGTATCCGGAAAACACCAGCACGCTCCATCGCCGGGCGCATATGGCGAAGAATGATGGCGCGTGTACGGTGAGCATGAGGGCCATTCACCATGGTATTGGCCACCTTTTCCACCGTTAACAGTTCCGCCGCAACCAGCCGACTCCAGGTCTCGGCCACCTGTTGCTGGCGTTGCAGAAACAGCCCCTGCAGGCGCACGCCAAGCACCAGCCTCTGCTCAACCGGGCGGAACAGGATGTTCAGTGCCAGCCAGTTCGTGAGCATTCCCACCAGCAGCCCGCCCAACACCAGTGCCCAGGGATTTTCATACGTCAGCCACAGCAGGCCCGGGATAAACCCGAGTACCAGCCCAAACCAAAACCCAGAACGGACAATGAAGCGAAATTCCGCCGCGCCGGACTCGAGGAACATGCGGTTCATCAAGCGGCGATCACGCTGAATCTCAGCGATGACCAATGCCTTGAGATCGATCAGCTCGGAAATCTCATCGGCAAAATCCGCCATCAACGCCTCAACCCGGCGTGGCAGTTGTTGTCGCGCCCAGCTGTACACACGCTCCTGCGCCCGCCTCGGCAGGTTATTCCAGAGCACAGGCTGGCGCTCATCCATCACTTCATCGATGATTTCTTCAATCCGCGGGCTGATCTTCTCGATGATCTGGCGGGTGATATGCTCCGGTTCCATACGGCGAAAGACGTCGCTCAAATCCCCCAGACGATGCAAGGTGCGGTCTACCACCACACCCGCGATCTTCTCGGCGTTGGCCGGCACCACACCTTGCCAGCCAAACCAACGGGTAAGCCCGGTAAACCGCACCGGCCAGAACGTCAATTGCACGGCGCCCCAGTTCGTCCCCCAGCCGATCAAGGCACCACAAAGCGCGATACCGATCAGCTCAAGGAGATCAGGAGCACTCAAGAAAGAAGGGAGACTGCCATCCATCAAGGATTTCCACACGCGATCAATTCAGGAGCCTGAGACAGCCATTCAGCCATATCCGAAAGAATACGGCTAAACGGCAAAGGCGGGATTGTACCTGATATAGGATCTTGATTGGGACCGCGGATGCGGCCCCAGAGAAGCAGTGCTGACTAGCGGTAAAACGCGTTATCGGTGACCGTATGGTCGGTGACATCACGCACTGCTGTTAACTCGGGTATCCGGCTGCGAAGTGTTTTCTCCACGCCCTCCTTGAGCGTCAGATCGACCGCGCTACAGCCCTGGCAGCCACCGCCAAATTTCAGAACCGCCACGCTGCCTTCGATGATATCCACCAGGGACACTTCCCCACCATGGGAAGCTAGACCCGGGTTAATTTCCGTTGCCAACACATAGTTGACGCGGTCAGGTAGCGGAGAATCCTCGCTGACCTTTGGCATCTTGGCGTTCGGAGCCTTGATCGTCAGCTGGCCACCCATGCGCTCTGCGGAATAATCAACGACGGCATCTTCCAGAAACGGCAGACTGTTCTTGTCGAGATACACGGAGAATTGCTCGAAGGTCAGCTTCTCATCAGCGGGAACCACTTCGTCAGGGCGGCAATAGGCCAGACAGGTCTCAGCATATTTGGTACCGGGCTGAGTGACGAACATGCGGACGCTCATTCCCTCTACTGTCTGCTTGGCAATCAATTGGGCCAGATAATTCTGTGCCGACTCCGTAACGGTGACCATTTGTTTTTACCCCCACAGTCAATTGCCGCCCATTGTAAAGCATTCGCGCGGGCCGTAAAAGCCCGACTATTCTACTCGGTTTTAAGCGCGAACGCCGGTTTGGCGCCCGCCAAAGCAGACAAGCCGGTTATCCTTTGTTAAGATTCATCCCCTTTCAGCTGTACGCGACGTAATCAGCAACTCGAGCCCCAAACCAGTTCGCTTCCAAACCAAGATCCCGCATTATGCCGGTGGTTTCGCCGCGAATGGTTCCGACACAAATAGAGGTTACTCACTCCATGTCCGACCGCCAGCAACGCATTCAGCGCCTTCATGAAATCCTGCAACAGCGCATTCTGTTCCTGGATGGCGGCATGGGCACCATGATCCAGGGCTATCGCCTGGAGGAGGCGGATTATCGCGGCGACCGCTTCCGGGATTTCCACCGCGATCTCAAGGGCAACAACGACCTGCTGTGCCTCACCCAGCCAGACATCATTCGCAATATCCACCTGGCCTATCTGGATGCTGGTGCCGATATCGTCGAAACCAACAGCTTCAACTCGACCCGCGTCTCCCAGGCCGACTATGGCCTTGAAGACATCGTTTATGAGCTGAACGTTGCCGCCGCGCGCCTCGCACGCGAGGCCGCCGACCAAGTCAGCGCTCAGGACCCGGCGCGTCCGCGTTTTGTGGCCGGCACCATTGGCCCGACGTCACGTACGGCGTCCATTTCCCCGGACGTGAATGACCCCAGCTTCCGCAACGTCACCTTTCAGGAGCTGGTCGAGAATTATTACCAGGCAACTCAGGGCCTGGTGGATGGCGGCGCCGATATCATCCTGATCGAAACCATCTTCGACACCCTGAACGCCAAGGCCGCAATTTACGCGGTTCAGCAGTACTTCGAAGACAGCGGCACCGAGCTGCCGATCATGATTTCCGGCACCATCACCGATGCCTCGGGACGTACCCTGTCGGGCCAAACCGCGGAGGCGTTTCTCAACGCCGTCGCCCATGCCCGCCCATTGAGCATTGGCCTCAACTGTGCGCTCGGCGCCGACCTGTTGCGCCCTTATGTAGAAGAGCTGTCCAACAAGGCTCCCTTCTTTGTCAGTGCCCACCCGAACGCCGGCCTGCCGAATGAATTTGGCGAGTATGACCAGAGCGCGGCAGAAATGGCGGACATCGTCGAGGAGTTTGCTCAAGCAGGCTTCGTCAACATTATCGGCGGCTGCTGCGGCACGACCCCAGAGCATATCAAGGCCATCGCCCAACGTCTGGCGAAATACCCGCCACGCCAACGCCCCGGTATCAAGCCTGCCCTGCGCCTGGCTGGCCTTGAGCCGTTCAACGTGGATGAGAACTCCCTGTTCGTAAACGTCGGCGAGCGCACCAACGTAACCGGATCCGCCAAGTTCCTGCGCCTGATCAAGGAAGAGAACTTCGCCGAAGCCTTGGAAATCGCCCGTGACCAAGTGGTCAACGGCGCCCAGGTGATCGACATCAACATGGACGAAGGGATGATGGAGTCCCAGGAGATCATGGTGAAGTTCCTCAACCTGATCGCCTGCGAACCGGACATTTCCCGCGTGCCCATCATGGTGGATTCGTCCAAGTGGGAGATCATCGAAGCCGGCTTGCGTTGCATTCAGGGCAAAGCGATCGTGAACTCCATCAGCCTGAAAGAAGGCGAAGCGGATTTCCTCGATAAGGCACGCCGCTGCATGAAGTATGGTGCCGCCGCCGTGGTGATGGCGTTCGATGAAACCGGCCAAGCCGATACGTTGGAACGCAAGACCGAGATTTGCCGGCGCTCCTATGAGCTTCTAACCAGCATTGGCTTTCCGCCACAGGACATTATTTTCGACCCCAACATCTTCGCCGTGGCGACCGGGATCGAAGAGCACAACAACTACGCGGTCGACTTCATCGAAGCCACACGCTGGATCCGCACCAACCTGCCCTATGCCAGCGTGTCCGGCGGCGTCAGTAACGTGTCCTTCTCCTTCCGTGGCAATAACCCGGTGCGCGAAGCCATTCACTCGGTGTTCCTGTTCCATGCCATCAAAGCAGGCATGAACATGGGTATCGTCAATCCAGCGCAACTGGTCATCTATGACGAGATCAATCCCGAGCTGCGGGAACGGGTCGAGGACGTCATCCTCAATCGCCGCCCCGACAGCACCGACCGCCTGCTGGAAATCGCCGACCAGTTCAAGGGCGATGGCAGCAAGAAACAGGAAGAAGACCTGACCTGGCGCACTCTGCCGGTGGAGAAGCGCCTGGAACACGCCTTGGTGAAAGGCATTACCACCCATGTGATCGAAGACACCGAAGAGGCCCGGCTGAAGGTCGAGCGCCCAATCGAAGTCATCGAAGGCCCCCTGATGGACGGCATGAACGTGGTCGGCGACTTGTTCGGCGCTGGCAAGATGTTCCTGCCCCAGGTGGTCAAAAGTGCTCGCGTCATGAAGCAGGCGGTTGCCTACCTGATTCCCTTCATCGAAGCCTCCAAGGGTGAGAACACCCAGGCCAAGGGCAAGATCTTAATGGCCACGGTCAAGGGCGACGTCCACGACATTGGCAAGAACATTGTGGGCGTCGTGCTCCAGTGCAACAATTTCGAGGTGATCGACCTGGGCGTGATGGTACCTGCGGAAACCATCCTCAAGACGGCCAAGGAACACAACGTGGACATCATTGGCCTGTCCGGTCTGATCACACCGTCGTTGGATGAAATGGTGCACGTGGCCAAGGAGATGCAACGGCTGAACTTCCAGGTTCCATTGCTGATTGGTGGCGCGACCACTTCCAAAGCCCATACCGCCGTCAAGGTCGACCCGCAGTATCACAACGATGCCGTGGTCTACGTTGCCGATGCCTCCCGCAGCGTTGGCGTGGCGAGCAATCTATTGAGCGATACCCTGAAAGAAGAGTTCGTTAGCAAGCTGCGCACCGAATACGAAGCCGTGCGGGAGCGCAACCGCAATCGCCGTCCGAAGGCGGAGCGCATCCCCTATCCGCAAGCCGTGCAGCAAGGTATGGCGATCGATTGGAGCGAGTATCAGCCACCGCAGCCGACCTTCCTCGGCACCCGGGTATTCAGCGACTATCCGCTGGAAGAATTGGTCGACTACATCGACTGGACGCCGTTCTTCATCTCCTGGGACCTGACCGGCAAATATCCCAAGATCTTTGAAGATGAAACCGTCGGCGAAGCCGCTCGCACACTCTTTGATGATGCCCAGAAGATCCTGCGCCAGATCATCGATAACAAGCTCATCCGGGCGAATGCCGTGATCGGCTTCTGGCCCGCCCAACGCAATGGTGCTGATGACATTGCGCTGTTCGATCCGGAGCAACCCGGCCAGCATCTGGCGACTTTACACCACCTGCGCCAGCAACAGGCAAAAGCGAACGGCAAGCCGAACTTCAGCCTTGCCGATTTCGTGGCGCCAGCCGACAGCGGCAAGACGGACTATGTTGGCGGCTTTGTGGTAACAGCCGGCATCGGCGCCGACGAACTCGCCCGCGAGTATGCGGCGAAGAACGATGACTACAACAGCATTATGGTCAAGGCGTTGGCGGACCGCCTTGCCGAAGCCTTCGCAGAGCGTATGCACGAACGGGTTCGCCGCGAGTTCTGGGCATACGCCCCAGATGAAGCGCTGGCCAACGATGACTTGATCCGGGAGGCCTATCGCGGGATCCGTCCGGCACCGGGCTATCCGGCCTGCCCTGACCATACCGAGAAGGAAACCCTGTTTCGCTTGCTCAACGCAACGCAAGCAGCAGGCGTAACCCTGACCGAGCATTTCGCGATGCATCCTGCGGCCGCCGTCAGTGGCTTTTATTATTCACACCCCGAGTCCTCGTATTTTTCGGTTGGTAAAATCGGGCGAGACCAGCTGGAAGATTATGCAAACCGCAAGGGAATGTCCTTGGACGAAGCGGAGCGCTGGCTGTCGCCGGTTCTTGAGGATGGAATTTAACTAGGGTTTACGCCAAGCCCTTTGATCCCGGTTCGCTGTCGGACTAGGATCAAAGGACGTAAATCGCTTACGTGCAGATCAACATTGCTGTCTAGGCGATCAGGCAAATGGGTCTGGCGTGACGCGAAACTAGGTGAGATGCGAAACAGGAGGCCTTCCCGTGAGCGACGATAACTCCAATCAGCCGTCGGCCAAGCCCCGTTTGGCACAAGTCGTTATGAGCATTCTCGGTGCGGCATTCGGTGTGCAGAGCGAAAAGACCCGGCAACGGGACTTCCAGCACGGCAAGCCGCTCGTTTACATCGTTGGCGGCCTGGCCTTTACCACTGCGTTCGTGCTGATACTCGTGGCCATCGTATCGATGGTCCTCGACTGATCAATGATGCCGGGCGCCCGCAAACTGGTCCCATTGACTACAGGCCACTGACCCAGAAGATACCCATTGCGACGATACAGAGAATGATCACAGCCGCGGCAATTGCATCTGCGACTGAGTCCGCAGAATGGTCCCGATCAGCCAGTTGGTGTGGATCGTTATGATTCATGTGAGGCTCCTCTCCAAATGATTGTTGTTGTAATTGCAGAGTACTGAATACGTTATAGCCCTCAAGCAGATGGTATTCAATGCTCTAAACGCGGCGACTAATTCCATAAAATTATTACCATATAGAAAAACAGTTTTTTTAATTATAAAGATGAGCTGATATCTTTACCGGCTGCTGATAGAATCCGCGCCGGCAGAGCGTTGCTCCCGCACGGTACGCGCTTCCTTGACTGGTATTGCCCTCCAGAATGGAATGTTTCGGATTAGGAAGCTTGCCCAAAAACTGTATCGGCTATCGATCGTCAGGCGTTGCTTAACAGGTTGAATGAAGTATGTACAAATACGACGAATTAGATCAGAGAATAGTCGACGAACGTGTCGTTCAGTTCCGCGACCAAACTCGCCGCTTTCTCGCAGGAGAGCTGACGAACGAAGAGTTCCTTCCGTTGCGTCTCCAGAACGGCCTGTACATCCAACGTTTTGCGCCCATGCTGCGTATCGCCGTACCCTACGGCATGCTGTCATCCGTGCAGTTGCGCAAGCTCGCAGACATTTCACGCCGCTTTGACCGGGGCTATGCCCACTTCACCACGCGCCAGAACGTCCAGTTCAACTGGCCGCAACTGGAGCAGGTTCCGGACATCCTGGCAGAGCTGGCGAGCGTGCAAATGCATGCGATCCAGACCAGCGGAAACTGTATCCGCAATACCACAACCGATCAGTTTGCCGGTACCATTGCGGACGAAGTAACCGATCCTCGCCCCTACTGCGAGATCATCCGTCAGTGGTCGACCTTCCACCCGGAGTTCGCGTACCTCCCCCGCAAGTTCAAAATCGCGGTCAATGCGTCGCCGACCTCAGATCGCGCGGCCGTTCAGGTACACGACATCGGCTTGCAAATCGTGCGTAATGACGCGGGCGAGCTCGGCTTTCGGGTTCTAGTGGGCGGCGGACTTGGCCGTACCCCCGTTATCGGCGCCGTGATTCGCGAGTTCCTGCCCGAGCAGCACTTGCTGACCTATCTTGAAGCAATTCTTCGGGTCTATAACCGCTATGGTCGCCGGGACAACAAGTTCAAAGCCCGCATCAAGATTCTGGTTCGCGCCATGACACCGGAAGGGTTTGCCGAGAAAGTCGAGGCCGAGTGGGCGCACATGAAGGGCTCACCGACTACCCTGACATCCGAGGAAGTCGAGCGGGTCAAGCAGCACTTCACGGCTCCTGCCTATGAAACACTGCAGGACCGCCCTGCCGCGTTGGAAGAGAATCTGGCGCAGACCAAAGCCTTTGCAAAGTGGCACGAGCGCAATGTGCACAGCCACAAGCAGCCTGGTTACGCCATCGTCACCCTGACCCTGAAGAAAGTTGGCGTCCCGCCGGGCAACATCAGCGATGCACAACTGGAGCGGGTCGCGGAGCTTGCCGATCAGTACAGCTTTGGTGAAGTCCGCGTGACCCACGAACAGAATCTCGTGCTGGCCGACGTTCGCCAGCAGGATCTGTTTGCTCTCTGGCAGGAAATCAAAGCCTTGGGATTCGCCACGCCGAACCTGGGCCTTTTGACCGACATCATCTGCTGCCCGGGCGGCGATTACTGCTCATTGGCCAATGCCAAATCCATCCCAGTTGCCGAAGCAATCCAGGCACGCTTCAACGACCTGGACTATCTCTATGACCTTGGCGAGATCGATCTCAATATTTCTGGCTGTATGAATGCCTGCGGCCACCACCACGTGGGTAACATCGGGGTGCTGGGCGTCGATAAGAAAGGCGAAGAGTGGTATCAGGTCTCCCTGGGCGGCTCATCCGGTCATGATGCGTCTCTAGGCGATATTTTGGGGCCGTCTTTCGCGCGGGAAGATATGCCACGGGTCGTCGAGCGCCTGCTCGAAGTCTTTGTGGAGAACCGTTCCGGCGAGGAATTGTTCATCGACACCTATCGTCGCATTGGTATTACCCCCTTTAAGGAGCGCGTCTATGCAAAAGCTCATTAAGAACGGCCAGATTGTCAGCGACGCCTGGACTGTCCTGGCACGCGCCGAAGACGCAGCAACTGTCACCGTGCCCGATGGTCAGGTCATCGTCCCTCTCAGCGTATGGCTTGCACAACGTGCCACGTTGGCTGAACGGGATCTACTGGGCGTATGGATCGACAGTGACGAGGAGGTCGAACTGCTTGCAGCTGACCTGCCACGCTTTGGTGTCATCGCCATCAACTTCCCCAGCTTCCGGGATGGACGGGGATATTCCACTGCGCGGCTGCTGCGGGACCGTTATGGCTATGAAGGCGAACTGCGCGCCATCGGCGATGTGCTGCAGGACCAACTGTTCTACATGCGCCGTTGCGGCATCGATGCTTTCGCGCTGCGCGAAGATCGCTGCATGGAAAAGGCGCTGGCCAGCTTGCAGGTATTCTCTGAGTACTATCAGGCAGCCACCGACCAGCCTCTGCCACTGTTTCGCCGCAGAGCCCAGCGCACAGCCTGAATATTTCAGTGAAATGAAAAACAGCGGCTTAGGCCGCTGTTTTTCGTTGGGATCAATGGCGGTGTTTCAAAATCACCCGTCCACTCATCTTACCTTGATAAATCCGCTCGATTGCCGCAGGCATCTCTTCAAGACTCAGCTCCTGACAGCAACTGAGCAACTCGGGAACTGCCCACTCCGATGCCAACCGCCGCCACATCTCTGCCTTCGCCTCCAGTGGCAGCTCAACCGAGTCCACGCCCAGAAGATTCACGCCACGCAAAATAAACGGGAAGATCGACGCCTGAAACTGATGCCCGGCCACCATGCCACAGGCCGCAACTGCACCCCCATATTGGAGTGACTTGATCACCTGATTCAGCACCTCGCCGCCTACGGTATCGACGGCGCCAGCCCACTGGGGCTTGAGCATCGGCTTAGCAGAGGGTTCGCCTAAACTGTCCCGATCTAGGATGCGCCGCGCACCGACTCTGTGAAGCATATCGGCGTGATCGACTTTGCCGGTTACGGCCGCAACTCGATATCCAAGTTTCGCCAACAGAGCGACGCTGACCGTCCCCACCCCACCGGTCGCGCCAGTGACCAGAATTTCCTCCTGGGAAGGCTGAACAAATAGACCCAATTTCTGAACGCAGAGCGCAGCAGTCAGACCCGCCGTGCCCAGCGCCATCCAGTAGGCATCGGTTTGTCCCGGGGGCACTGGAACACACCATTCGGACGGCACCCGGATATACTCCCCAAAGCCGCCGGGCGTGTTCATTCCCAGGTCGTAGCCAGTCACAATTACCTTCGTGCCGACCGTTAGCGAATCATCTTGCGATTCCTCGACGATGCCCAGCGCATCGATACCGGGCGTGTGCGGAAACTGGCGCGTGACCCCTCGGTTACCATGCGCCGAGAGGGCATCCTTGTAATTGAGAGAGGAGTACAGGACACGAATCAACACGTCATGATCCGGCAGATCTGCAACAGATTGCTCGACAATCTGCTGATCAAAAAAGCCCTCTCCCTTTTCGATAACCCGTAACGCTCTAAATGTCTGCATTCAAATCGCCTCCTCTTCTCAGGCCTGGCATAGCTCGCGGATTTGGCTTACTTCCACAAACGAATATCCTGCGCGCGCTCCCAAACCCTTAGCAGGAGCCGATCAGCCGTCAGCGCGGCGGCCATGCCAAAACGCTCCTGCAGAGACTTACGCTCAACGTAATTAACAAGATACACATCGGAATCATCACAGGCGCGGCTCAGATACTCGTCGCTGGTCATCAGTTCATCAACAAGCTTCTGCTCCAGGGCACGCCGTCCATACCAGACATCACCATTGGCGACTTCCTCAATATTCACCACAGGCCGGTGCTCACCCACAAACTCTTTGAACAGCACATGGGTATCTTCCAGATCCTGTTTGAACTTCTCGCGGCCTTTCTCGGTGTTTTCACCGAAAATCGTCATCGTGCGTTTGTATTCACCCGCGGTGAACACTTCATAATCCACATCATGCTTTTTCAGTAGACGGTGCAGATTGGGCACCTGGGCGACAACGCCGATGGACCCGATGACCGCGAAGGGAGCAGCAAGAATCCGGTCAGCGATACAGGCCATCATATAGCCGCCGCTGGCCGCCACCTTGTCCACACAAACGGTCAAGGGCACCCCTCGGTCTTTTATGCGCTGCAACTGGGACGCGGCGAGGCCATATGAATGGACCATGCCTCCGGGGCTTTCGAGGCGCACGACCACCTCATCATTGGCGCGCACGATACCCAGCACCGCGGTGACGGCGTCGCGCAACGATTCCACGCGGGAAGCCCGGATGTCGCCTTCAAAATCCAGCACAAAGAGCCGGCGTTTCTGCTCATCTTCAACGGGCTCAGCCTGCTTAGCACGCTTCTTGTTCTGTTTGGCTTCTTCCTTGCGAGCCTGTTTCTCCTGCTTATGCCGATGCTTGTAGATTTCCTTGGGCAGAACGGTCGACTCCAGGGCTTGGCGCATACCTCTCAATTTGTCGTTAAGGCTTCGCACCTCGACATGTCCCTGATGGCTTTGCCGGCGAGTGCGCCCACTCAATCCGGCAATGGCCGCCAGCACGACGAGAATGGCAACCACAATGGTTGCCGCCTTGGCCAAAAACGTCCCGTATTCATAAAGAAATTCCAACACCCTACTCCTATGCCACAGTCAATGAGCGTTCATTGCAAATTAGCAGCCGCGCGGTGCAACCCATGGCATGAAGCCAAGGAATGATTTGTCCGGCGTACCGATATTTAAATCAGCTCGCACCCCAGCCCCGAAAACCGGGCCGGCCAAGCTTGAATAAATGTGGTCTCAATTATGGCGAGCACTGACGACCTATACCAGCCTCAACGCTGCCTAATGGAAGCGAATACCTGCCAACCAAAAATTCAAACAACTGTTCGGATTCCGGTTGACAGATAGGGGCAAACTCCCTAAATTCAACCGACGGAATGCTCGATCCAGGGATCTCAAGGCTTGGCCTGATCTTTCTGGCAGAGAGGTTTTCGGACCTGTCGACACCCGAGTGCAACATCTCTAATTTCAATAACGTTTTATATCCAATTTCAAAAAAGGATAACACGATGCCTGTAGCACAGATCTTTGAACAGATGAAAGACAACTTCAACTCTGACGCAGCTGCTGGCCTGGATCTGGTCTTTCAGTTCGACATCGAAGACGACAAGAACTACCACCTGTTGATCAACGACGGCACTTGCACTCTGGTGGAAGGTAATCACAGCGACCCCAACGTCACTCTGATCATGAACTCCGAAACCCTGCAAGGCCTGGTCAATGGCGAAGTTGATGGCATGCAAGCATTTATGGCTGGTCAGCTGCGCGCTGAAGGCGACATGATGCTGGGCATGAAGCTGGGCGAACTGTTCAACATGAACTAAGTTCTGGGGGCGCTCCAAACGCCCTACCCACAAAAAACCCGGCTTCTGCCGGGTTTTTTATGAGTTTTCTTTGTCTATTGTCTTTCGTCTAGTGCCAGGACCCCACTGCATCCACGGCTGCCGCATTCACTGGACGCGCCAACATGCCCCGATTACTAAGGGAGACCTCATACTCGGCACCGTTGCGTAGCGGCATATAGGTCGCCGCACCATAGTCGGCATCGATCCAGGGAAACCATTGGTTTTCGTGCAACCAGTGCCAAAGATCCAATCCTATTCCGCTGTCCCCCACACCACTTTGGCGAATGGCATAGACCGATCGTTCACCGCTGCGTTCCTGTTCCAGTGACAGATAACGTCCGCTGAGGCGATCCAGTCGATAAACAGGCTCCAGACCAACCGCCTTCAAGGGCCCACCCCAGGTGATCACGCGAGCATCCAACTGCCAGAGGTCTCCACGCAGATCGTACACCTCTGGTGATTCCCCTGGTTCAAGGTCGGATGGCGTCAGGGTAACCCGATACTGCTGATCCCCCAGCTTTTCGATGCGAACGACCGCCACTTCACTCTCATCGGTGGCGGAAGCATAGGAGTGGAGATCGACCGCGGTCAAAGCGACCACAATGGCTGAAAAAAGCACGAAGAAACCCAGGGTGCCGCGCACCCAGACCAGCAACCAGTTCCGCCGCAATAGCATACGCAGGGCGACCAAAAGCAAGAGTACCGCAATGACGATAAGCGCCAGACTCAACCCTTGGTTCACCATAGACGCAATGACGCCTCTTCCAGACAGTTATAACCTGTGATTTGAAGTCGATTAGGCATAGCCCAGAGATTGCAGGCTTTCTTCGGCGAGCTTAAGCAGCTCTTCATTGCCCTCACCCTTCTGGCCCAGGCTTTCGATGTAGTATTCCAAGGACGTCAGGGCATCCGCCAGCGTTTCCAGGCTCAGCTCATCCGGCGTTTGCGTCGCATCGATCAGCCGCTCTTGAATGTAACGTCCACTCTGATCAACATAGGCCGCCACCTTGGTCGTTTCCATCACAAGCAGGCTGCCCCAGACCGCGTGAAGGGTCTTCGGGACGTTGACCAAATGCATCTTGTCACCTGCGGATTCGATAAATGCCACAATCGCCCGCTTCGCCAAGGCCAGCGCCGACTGCGCCTCTTCAATGACGACGATATTGGCTTCCACCAGATACGGACTATCGGCAACCCGTTTTTCAACCGGCAACAGATGATCCGTATCCTTGGTAATGCCGCGCCCTTCGATATTCATGATGGCCTGCTCAATGCCGAGAACCGCATCGGCAATCGCCATCAGCTCCTGTTCGGACGGCATCCGCTTGGAACGCTCCCAGTCAAGGAAGTGGCGCTGCTGTTCGCGCATTTTGCCCGCCAATTGCTGCAAGTCCAGCATCAGCAGGGTATCCGCCAGGCGTCCCAGGTCGTTTGCAATGGAGCTGAAATCCGCCTCCTGAAATCCGGCACCGCGTTCCACGATATCCAGGCGGTCTTTCAGATGAGTCAATTCCTCTTGCAGCGCCGTTGCCAGTGACCGCAGAACATCCTTGCCCGGGCCCATCAAACGGCTACGGTGGGCTACAAGTTGTTTTTCATCTAACTTCGGCGCACTGACGCGATAACGTTCCAGAATCCCGCGGACACCGCTGTCCTGCCCGCCGCTCAACGCGATGAGGTACAACAATTCTTTAATGACCGTTTCGGAACCGGCCCTTGTGGCCGCAACCTTTCCGATCTGCACCAGCTCCCGTGCGTAACGCTCGACCCGCATAAAAAGTCGCTTACGCGGCTGGGTCACTTCCATCTGGCAATCGCGCATGCCACGCACCGCGTGCCCTACCATGGCCCAAAGCTCTCCCATCGGGGCGTGGGCACAGAGACGTCCAAAACCGTCCGAGGAGCGTTCCAGCAGCCGGTAGCCAAGCGTTAGCTCCTTTTCACGCAGGAGCTCCAGCAAGCCGACCTGGTACATGTGCCGCAAGCGACGACAACGGCCTTCAAACTGATCGCTGGGAATATCCAGACTCTCCACCGCAGCCGGTGCCTGGCGGGGAAACTCCACCTCAAAGAAGTAACTGTCGGGAAGGAGCTTGGCTTTTCGAGAGGAACGCAGCGCGTTGATGATCGCGATCAACAGTTCCGGATGATCCTGATAGTCGTCACTGTAATAGTCGACGTAACGCCGAAGCACGAACAGGGCTTGGTTGAGCACGGCCAGCAGGCCGTTCTTGTCTTCCAGCGCACCGACGGGCACCTCATTGGCATGCGTTACCATTTCCTGGCACAGCACGGTGCCGCCCTGCACCTCCACCAGAGTGAAGATACCGCGAAGCTGATTGAGGAAATCGATACAGTTTTGGAGGTCCTCGCCGCTTTCACGATTCTCCTGAAAGCGTTCCAGGCTACTTTCGGCCTGTTGGATCGTGAATTCTATTTCTTTACGAACCAGGTCGAAGGAGTTGGATTTCTTACGAACCACGGAAGACTCAACCATAAAGAGTGGAACCCTGAAGACCTGTCTGGCGCGCCTCCCTCTAGGTTCATCCAGTAGGACAGCGCGCGAATTATTGGTTTTATCTAATTAACTTATAACATAGAATTCCGCCGAAACAAGAAACCATAACATTCGTACGGAATTGAGATTTGGCCGCCTGCAGCATCTGAACACCGGGACGATCAACACTCTCATCAAAGTCTCTACTAACCGGCTTCGCCTCGCCAAATTGCCTTTCCCGCGCTCTTCTGCAGGGCATCCAGGCGACTTTCATGAGCGGCCAGTTCAGCCTCGGACGCGCGGATCACCCGCAGCGGTGGCCGCCCCGGGTCAAGCCGACGGATTGCGGACGCAGTCTCATTCTGATCATCCCCTGAACTCAGGGACAGGGCCGTCTGGCCACCGGTCATGGCGAGATAGACATCCGCCAGAATCTGGGAATCCAGCAAGGCGCCATGCAGCTCCCGGTGGCTGTTATCAATCCCAAGGCGACTACAGAGCTTATCCAGACTGACGCCGGCACCCGGATACTTGCGCCGGGCCATCAGCAGGGTA
Organism: Pseudomonadota bacterium; assembly: GCA_023430625.1. Taxonomy (GTDB): domain Bacteria; phylum Pseudomonadota; class Gammaproteobacteria; order Pseudomonadales; family Oleiphilaceae; genus JAEZAA01. The sequence goes on along the minus strand of JAEZAA010000025.1, from coordinate 29,154 downwards.
TCAACCACCGTACAGAGGTCTTCAACTGTGCCAAGACCCTGGTTCAACAGATTGAACTCATGGTTGATGAAGCCAACATCAAACGCCGCGTTATGAATGATCAGTTCGGCGCCATCAATGAACTCGATGAAGTCACGCGCGATCTGATGAAATAGCGGCTTATCAGCAAGAAACTCATTGCTGATGCCGTGTACCGCCATCGCCCCCTCATCCACTTCCCGCTGCGGGTTGATGTATTGGTGGTAATAGCGACGGGTTACCCGACGGTCGATGATCTCGACACAGCCAATCTCAATGATGCGGTGCCCGGCCTTGGGGTCCAGACCGGTGGTTTCCGTGTCCAATACAACCTGACGCATTCAATTCTCCCCTACGCAGTATTTCGCGGCCGCTGCCCGGCCTTTAACTCGTCAATTGCCTGGTTGGCCAACTGGTCCGCCAGCTCATTCTCCGGATGCCCACTGTGCCCCTTCACCCAATGCCATTGGATCTGGTGAGGCGCCGCCGCGCGCTCCAACTCTTGCCAGAGATCCGCATTCTTCACCGGCTGCTTGGCGGCGGTTTTCCAGCCGTTGCGCTTCCAGTTCGGCAGCCATTCGGTGATGCCCCGGCGCAGATATTCGGAATCGGTATAGAGCTTCACGGTGCAGGGACGCGTCAGGGCTTTCAGTGCGAACAGCGCTGCACTGATTTCCATCCGGTTGTTGGTGGTCAACTCTTCACCGCCGAACATGCGCTTCTCAACATCGCCATAGCGCAATAACGCGCCCCAGCCGCCCGGACCGGGATTTCCCCGGCAGGCACCGTCTGTGTAGATCTCAACAGTCTTCATTGGTTATTTCCCGGGACACTCGATAGACCGCGGGAATGGTACCCACGTTCACCAGCTTACGCCATCGCGGTTTTGGACGGATCGCGGCCGCCACGCGCTTCTGGGCAACAGCGACATAATAGGCGCCCGCCGGCAATTTCATGCGCTGGCCCCACCGATTCAGGAATGAGAAAGCCTGAAGCCAGCCCCGGTGCCTGAGCGGCGGCTGATAAAAATCGTGATGAACGGTCTTCAGTCTGAAGTCGAGCAACGTCAACCAGTCCTCCAGGCGCAGCGGCGATATAAAGTGCCCGCACCATGGCACGGTTCGGCGACGGGACAGCAACTTGCACAGCCCCCAAAGCCCATAGGGATTGAAACCCACGACCAGGATATGACCACCAGACACCAGCACGCGCGAGGCCTCCCGTAATACCTGATGGGGCTTCTGGGCGAAATCGAGCGTGTGATGGAGAATCACTGCATCCAGACTGTCGTTCTCAAATGGCAGCTCATGAGGCATGGCAACGACCGTGTTATCAGGCAGCCCGTCCTGCCAGCCCGATACCGCAATCATGCGATGCCGCACCAGGCTGCCGTTGCCAACAGGCATGCGATAGCTCACCGGCATCTCAAGCAAATAATAGCCGTAGAACCCCTCGATACACTGATGGATGGATTCCCGCTCATTGGCTAGCAAATTACGGCCCAATGGGCTTTGGAACCAATCCTCAAACTGACGCTGACGCTCGGCTGTGCCGGTTGCGTTCGAAACCTTCGATTTCCGCACTGGTTCGCCCCGCCGTCGCTAGGTTGCTGTATGATTGCGCGAAACATGATAGCAAACATCCCGGGAGACAGCTTATGCCGCAGGATGGTTTTAATGTTCGTCCGCTCCGGGCGTTTCAGGACAACTACATTTGGAGCCTCGAGTGGCCCACCGGTGATTGCGTCGTCGTGGACCCTGGCGACGCCGAACCGGTCCTGGCCCATCTCGCTGAAAGTGGGCAACGCCTCACTGGCATTGTAATTACCCACCACCACGCCGACCATACGGGCGGGATTAGCCGACTCCTGAGCCAATACCCCGTGCCCGTGTATGGGCCCCATAGTCATCGGATTCCGGCAATTGATCACCCCCTGGCGGAAGGCGATCAACTCAACCTGCACGGCAGTTCCTTCAGTGTTCTTGAGATTCCAGGCCATACCCTGGACCACATTGCCTACTTCTCGCCTGGGAACAAGGCGTCGTCGGACAATGTCGGCAGTGCCAATCCACCTCGTCTTTTTTGCGGAGACACACTGTTCGGCGCGGGATGTGGCCGAATCTTTGAGGGCACCCCTGAATTAATGTACCAGTCGCTGCGCAAGCTTGCGGATTTGCCGGACATCACGGAAGTCTATTGCGCCCATGAGTACACTCTGTCCAATCTCAGCTTTGCCCAGGCGATCGAGCCGCAGAATAAAGCGCTAGCACAACGCCGGGCCAACTCCATCAAGCTGCGTAATGAAGACCGGCCAACCCTGCCTTCCACCCTGGAACTGGAGCGGGCGACCAATCCCTTTCTGCGCTGTGATCAGGAGCCGGTCATCCAGGCCGCGCACCGCCACAATAGCGCAGCCCGCTCGGAAATCGCCGTGTTCGCGACGCTGCGTGAATGGAAAAATAGATTCTAAAACAATAACGTAACGAACTGTCTTGACAGGAAAATTACCTTTCTTCACTTGACCGGGGCCAGTGCCGTTCCTAGACTTGCCCTCAAAGCGAACTGTCAAACAGTGAAAAATAAACGAGAAAACAGAGCCTTGGAGTCCCATGCCGCGAACTGTTGCGTTAAACCGCTGGGGAGCGGGCACTATCCTTCTTTGCGCCAAAAAAGGCGCGATGCCTTCATTCGTTATCGCACTCTGCGCCCTGCTGATTACGGGCTGTAGCTTCGCCCCCAAACTCGACTCGGCCGCCAAATCCGACACCAGATCCCGGGCGCTCTATGCCCTGGATAATCAATCGCCCTATCACGACCCTGACGAGCACGGGGCTGAATATCAGGGCGGCTCCAGCCTACCTGGGGCGGAAACCCAATCGGATTTCCAGTACCTGTACAACCGCGACATCGCCGACCCCTACCAACGGGTGCTTGGGATTTCCCGTGGACATCTAGGCATGCTGGCCGTTACGCCGCCGACAGATCCGACCCAGGACCTCTGGTTTCGGATCCGCCGCGGATTCGGCTGGGATCACGGCGTGAGTCATCCGCGCCTTGAGAAAGAGCTGAACTGGTACGTTGCCAACCCCCTGCACATTGAGCGAACCGTCGAGCGTGGGCGGCGCTACATGCACTATATCGTCGAAGAAGTGGAACGGCGTCAGATGCCAATGGAAATCGCACTGCTGCCCGTGGTGGAGAGCGCATTCCAGCCGTTTGCCTACTCCCACGGACAGGCCGCGGGACTCTGGCAGTTCATACCCAGCACCGGCAAAATTTATGGCCTGCATCAGAACTGGTGGTACGACGGGCGGCGCGACGTTCTGGCATCAACAAACGCGGCGCTGAGCTACCTGCAAAAGCTTTCCAAAATGTTCGACGGTGATTGGCTGTTGGCATTAGCCGCGTACAATTCCGGCGCGGGCACCGTGATGAAAGCGATCCGCAACAACAAGGAGCGTGGCCGGCCGACCGATTACTGGAACCTTGACCTGCCACGGGAAACCCAAGCGTACGTTCCCAAGCTGCTTGCATTGGCGAAGATCGTTCACCACCCCGAGTATTACGACATCGCCCTCTCGCCTGTGGAAAACGAACCCTACTTCGAAGTAGTAGACGTAGGTTCGCAAATCGACCTGGTGCAGGCTGCTGAACTGGCGGAAATCGAAGTCGACGAAATCTTCCATCTGAACCCGGCCTTCAACCAGTGGGCCACCAACCCGGACGGCCCTCACCAGTTGCTGGTTCCCAAAACCAGCGCGGAAACCTTCCGCAAGGCACTGGCACTGGTTCCTCCCGAGAAACGGATTCGCTGGAGCCATTACCAGGTTTCCCGGGGAGACTCGCTCAGCCTGATTGCCAAGAAGTTCAGCACCACGCCGGAAGTCATCCGCCAGGTCAACCGCCTGCGGAACAATGTGGTCCGGATTGGTCAAAAGCTGGTAATCCCGTCCACCCGCAGCCTCGCTCAGCTGGCGGTGGCCGGGGGTCCGGGCGCCATGCCCAAGGCTGCCCAAAAGGGCCGTAGCCGCACCGAGTATACGGTGCGCACCGGTGACTCCTGGTGGGAAATTGCCCAGCGCCACAAGGTCGGCGTGCAACAGCTCGCCTCCTGGAACAATATGAGCCCGCGCGACCTGCTCCGTCCCGGCCAAAAGCTGGTGCTCTGGTCAGATGGCAATAGCCAGACCCAATGGGCCAGCCGGAAAATGGTCAAGAAGGTCGGATATCGGGTGCGTTCCGGCGATTCCCTTTATCGGATAGCCAACAAGTTCAACGTATCCGTGAAGGATATTGCGAGCTGGAACGAACTCAACACCAAGAAACATCTAAAGCCGGGACAAAAGCTGAACCTGTACGTGGACATCGCGTCCAGCAATTAGTGTAAGGTGCGGCAACGAGCCCAAGGCTGGCAGGCAAAAGTCCGGAGACTGGATTCAACCCGCTCCGAACGTTTGCCCGAGCGCTGGGCTCAGGCATGGCGTGCCAGCATGATGAGACAGAGTCTCGCCTGCTGGAGGAAGTGATTAAAACCGGCCACATACTCTGCCGTCATTGGTCGCCCACTGACTCGCAGATCACCGTACAGGAACCCGACCTCCTTGTGGTCCACCACAATCGGGGCAATGCAAAACTCACCCCGCCCAACCACCGCGTTGAATTCCCGAGTGCGAAGTCTCTCAAGATCAGCAAAGCTGGGATGGCCCAGCCAACAGGGCTCGCCGCGTACGATCACCTGCTGCAAAAGATTATCGGGCGTGCGCTCAAACGGCAGCCGGAAGCGTTCCCGCCAGTCCTGGGTCCGCTCTCCCAGAATAAACTTGGCGCGAACCTGCGTTCGTTTCTGATCAAAGATCGCCAGCGCCACCCGCTCGAAGCCAACGCCGCGATGCAGCCCCTCAATCACCATCTGAAACAGCATATTGGTGTCGAGCTTCTGCTGCATCATCAGGGTGATGTCCTGCAAAATGCGCAGTTGCACCCGTGGGTCCGGTTCGAGCGATTGCTTCACCAGATCCGCATCGTCCTCGTCATCAACCGGCGCCATTTTACCGGCGATCAGGGGACCCAACTGACGTCCGCCAAAGGTTTCCGTCAGTTGCGAGGCCTCCTCAATGCCGTCGAGCACCTTTTGCTTCACGTCCGCTTCACTGGTCTCGGTAACGCCGGCGAGCTTTTTCAATAATGTTTGCATTTCAGTCGAACGCATTCCCTGGCGCACCGTCGTACTGATCCGTTCCCCGAGGATCACCGCCGCCACTTTACGCGGTGCTTTGGAGCCCGGATGCAACGCTGCATTCAGCACCTCACCAAGACGCCACTGCTCCGCCAAGCCCTGGGTTAGTCGCTGGAACTTTACGCCGAGCTGTTCCTCAATCACGCGGTTGTCTTGGCTTTCCTGGTAAAGGCGCTGGTAGCCGTCGACCTCGCGATGCGGGCTGGCCCAGATCAGCAGCTCACCCACCCGATACAACAAGGCCGCCACAAATACTTCCTCGCGGGCTTCTGCAGGGAGATTTTCACAAAGATTGCGCGCTTGGACCGCCGCATGAAAGGACTGCGCCAGCACTTCCAGTAGGCGTTCGCGGGGATGTTCCTTCAGGAGGGTTTCCAGCATGATCGCCGTGAGGCAAATCGAACGAATGGTCGAAAAACCCAATTGAAAGATGCCACGGCTGATGGTGGAGATGGCTTTACCGCTGGGATTGAAATAGGCGCTGTTCGCCGTGCGGAGCACTTTGGAGGTCAGTGCGGGATCGCGCATAATGACGGCGGCCAACTGGTTGACCGAGGTTTCATCGGATGCAGTGAGTTCGTTCAGTTCCCGAATCGTAGTACCTAACGCCACGGCTTCGGAACTGCTTAGGCGCTCCATCCAGGCCTCATAGCCCTTCGTCGTTTCCGGCAATCTGCCCTCCGCAGTCTTCAGGACTAGTCAGGATATACTCGTGGCCAGGGTTACCTGACCCTAGGATTTTTGGCTTTTCGCAATCCTTGCTCGCGCCTGAACGGACAGGTCGACGATCAATCGCCGATTAAAACCAAATTATGAACAACCATTGCTAAGTCTAGCAGTGACAGGAAAAAGCGTTTCACTTTCACATTTGATCCTGATAGCGTTTCCCAGAGCCATCACTGAGGGAGCATTCGGATGCAGCGGAGATTACGGAACCTGATGATCTGGGGGAGCCTGATGCTCACCGCGTCGGTCCCTTCAGTTTCCGCCACGGAAATGGACGCAAAGGCCGAGCCCAAGGTCACCAAGGCCCACGGTTTTGCCCTACACGGCGACCTCAAGTACCCCGCCGATTTCTCTCACTTTGAATACGTCAACCCGAACGCCGAGAAAGGCGGCCGGGTCCGACTCATGGGCCATGGCACCTTCGATTCCCTCAACCCGTACATCCTGAAGGGCACCTCGCCCACGGGCACACCCGGGTTCTACATCTACGGGATCAATGAGCTGAACGAAACACTGCTGGTCGGCACCGAAGCCGCCAGCCATACCGGCGACGAACCCCAGTCCGCCTATGGATTACTCGCCGCCACCATCGAGTATCCAGACGATCTTCAGTGGGCCATTTTCAATCTTCGCCCAGAGGCCAAATTTCACGACGGCCATGCAGTGGACGCCGGTGATGTGCTTTTTTCCTACCGCATCCTCATCGATCAGGGCCACCCTCGCTTCAAGCAGCAGTTGGCAGGCATCAAGTCCGTCGAGGCGCTCAGCCCTCAGCGGGTGAAGGTGACCTTTCAGCAACCCAATTCAGGCTCCGATTTGCTGCGATTTGGTGAACTGCCGATTCTCCCGGAGCATTACTGGGTCGATCGGAAATTCGAGCAAACCACTCTTGAGCCCCCGCTGCTGAGTGGCCCCTATCGCATCTCCAAAGTCGATAACGGCCGCTCCATCACCTTTTCCCGGGTGGCGGATTATTGGGGACGAGACCTGCCGACCCAACGCGGTCGATACAACTTTGATGAGGTTCGATTCGATTTTTATCGGGACCTGACTGTCGCCTTCGAGGCGTTCAAGGGCAATCAGTTTGACGTTTATCTGGATTACACCGCAAAGAATTGGGCCGAGGGCTATGATTTCCCAGCGGTTACGTCCGGGCGGGTGCAAAAAGCCGAGATTCCTCACCGGCTGCCGGCGGCGACCCAAGCCTTGTTCTTCAACACGCGGCGTGCGCAGTTTCAGGATATCCGGGTACGGGAGGCGCTGGCGGAGCTGTTTGACTTCGAATGGACTAACAAGACCCTGTTCCATGGTGCCTATCGTCGCATTGAATCCTATTTTCCGAATTCCGATTTTGCGGCACAGGGACTGCCCGGCGAGGCCGAGCTAAAACTCCTGATGCCTTATCGCTCGGAGCTTCCGGAAGAGCTGTTCAAACAACCCTTTCAGGTCTCCAAGACCGATGGCAGCGGCAACCTTCGCCCGCAAATGCAAAAGGCTCACAAACTTCTGGCAGAGGCAGGCTGGGAACTCAAAGGAGGTCGTTTGCTGCACCAGCAGACGGGCAAGCCATTTGAGTTTGAAATCCTGATGCAGCAACAAGGCCTGGAACGTGTCTGGTTGCCTTTCGTGCAAAATCTGAAACGCCTGGGGATCGAAGCCCGGCTCAGATTGGTGGACAGCGCCCAGTACAAGATCCGCCTCGATCAGTTCGATTTCGACCTGTTAACTTTCGTCCTCCCCCAAAGCCTGTCACCAGGCCACGAGCTCCGCGAATACTTCCACTCCGAATCCGCCGCCATGAATGGCAGCCGCAATTACGCCGGTGTGAACCATCCGGTCGTCGATGCCCTGGTGGTTCAGGTTCCTCAGGCCAAAACGCGAGAAGAACTCACGAATCTGGTCCGTTCTCTGGATCGCGTGCTACTCTGGCAACACTATATGATCCCGAACTGGCATCTGGACCACTACCGCATCGCCTGGTGGAACCATTTCTCCCGGCCCTCGGTCCAACCGGCGTATAGCCTGGGCTTCGAGAACTGGTGGATTCCGAAGAAGTCACCCTGATGCGTCCGCTGTGCGGCGGTTCGCTTCAGGAAGCGCCCGGTCTCGGCCTGATGACCAGTCACGCTTCGAATCATCTACTGTAAAACTGTTACGAAGGTGCTGATCGCCACGCGTTCAAACAAGAAATTCGAATCTTCGGGTGTGTCCAGAGATTAAGACACTGATCGAGATCGTAAATAAGGTAAAGGCTCCCATGCTCTTGATGCTGAAAAATGTATTCGCCACTTCCGGCAAACGCTCTCTCCTCTCCGCTACCTACTTGTCCGCTACCTGCTTGTTGCTGATCGCCAGCCAGATGTCTGCGCCCGTGCTTGCCGAGGCCGCTTCCGCCAGCGCCACAGGGACACCGCGCCACGGCGTGGCCATGCATGGCGAACCCAAGTATCCGGACGGCTTCAAGCACTTCGAGTACGCCAATCCGAATGCGCCAAAGGGCGGGCGGATCCGGCTCGGGGTGGTCGGCGATAACTTCGACAGCTTCAACCCCTTTGTGCTCAAGGGCGTACCCGCGGCAGGCGTGTCGTCTTACCTGTACGACACCCTGACCCGCCAGTCCGGCGACGAAGCCTTTTCCGAGTACGGGCTGGTGGCCGAACGGATCGCCATGCCGGAAGACCGCTCCTCCGTCACCTTCTACCTGAACAAGTCTGCCAAGTTTCATGATGGGCACCCCATCACCGCGGAAGATGTTGCCTACACCTTCAAGCTCCTTACCGAGCACGAGATGGCTCAGCCCTTTTATCGGGCCTACTGGGGGGACGTGAAAGAGATCAAGGAGATCGACGCCCACACCATTCAATTCATCTTCAAGAACAGCGAGAACCGCGAGTTGCCGCTGATTCTTGGCCAAATGCCGGTGCTTCCCAAGCATTGGTGGGAAAAGCGCGATTTCGGCAAAGCCTCCCTCGAAGTACCGCTCGGCAGTGGTCCCTACAAGGTCAAAAGCCTGGATCCAGGCCGTTCCGTGACCTGGGAACGGGTCGAGGACTATTGGGGCAAGGATCTCCCGGTCAATAAAGGCTCCTATAACTTTGATCAAATCGTATACGACTACTACAAGGACAACACGGTTGCGCTGGAAGCCTTCAAGGCCGGTCAATACGATCTGCGCCAGGAGAACACCGCCAAGAACTGGGCAACCCTCTATACGGGTGAAAAGTTCGACAAGGGACAGATCAAGAAAGAAGAAATCGCCCACGAAATGCCAGTTGGCATGCAGGCCTTTCTCTACAACACGCGCCGTCCCGTCTTCAGCGATCCTCTGGTACGTGAAGCGCTGGCCTATGCATTCGACTACGAGTGGACCAACGCAAACCTGTTCTATGGTGCCTACCGCCGCACCGACAGCTACTTCGAGAACTCTGAACTTGCCTCTTCAGGCTTGCCCACTAAGGCAGAACTGGAAATCCTGACGCCGTTCAAGGATCAGCTTTCCCCCGCGGTCTTCACCAAGGCCTATCAGCCACCCACAACGGACACCAAGGGTGGGCTGCGGGCCAACCTGGCGCTCGCCAACGACAAGCTGAAGCAGGCCGGCTGGGAGTTTCGCAACAACCGGCTGGTGCACAGCAAGACCGGCCAGCCCTTCGAGTTCGAGATCCTGTTGGTGCAGAAAGACTTCGAGCGGATCGTGCAGCCTTTCGTGCGCAATCTGAGCCGGCTTGGAATTACCGCAACGCCACGCTTGGTCGACACCAGCCAATACATCAATCGGATTCGCGACTTCAATTACGACATGGTGATCATGACCCTCGGCCAGTCCGATTCCCCCGGCAACGAACAGCGTGATTACTGGTACTCCACCAATGCCGATGTTAAAGGCTCGCGCAACTACATGGGTGTGCGCAGCCCCGTGGTGGACAAGCTGGTGGACCTCGTCATCAGCGCACCCGATCGCGAGTCTCTAATCAATCGAACGCGCGCGCTGGACCGCGTGCTGCTGGCGGGCTACTACGTCATTCCCCAGTGGCATAACCGCACCACGCGGGTGGCCTATTGGGACAAGTTCAAACATCCGGAGGTGGCACCGAAAATGGGGATCGATCTCGACACCTGGTGGATCAAGCCCTGAGGTCCGCCCGGCATCGGTGGCCGTCCTGTTCGGCGGCCACCAACGCAACCACTGATCAACGAGACGCCTACGACTCACTTAACCCAGACTAAGGAAAGCGACCGGCCTCATGGGTGTATACATACTTCGCCGTCTGTTGCTGATTATTCCCACCCTGTTCGGCATCATGCTGATCAACTTCCTGATCATCCAGGCGGCACCTGGCGGCCCGGTCGAGCAGACCCTGGCCAAACTGCAGGGGCTGGATTCCGACGTGCAGAGCCGGCTTGGCAATTCGCAGATGGAGGCCCGGGTCGAGACCCGATCCGAGTTCCAGTACCGTGGCGCGCAAGGCCTTGACCCGGAACTGGTCCAGCGCATCGAGCGCCTTTACGGCTTCGACAAGCCGGTCGGTGAACGCTTCTGGCTCATGGTAAAGAGCTACGCCACCTTCGACTTTGGCAACAGCTTTTTCCGGGATCGCAGCGTCGTCGATCTCATCATCGAGAAACTCCCGGTTTCCATTTCGCTCGGGCTCTGGTCGACCTTGATCATGTACCTGGTCTCCATCCCCTTGGGCATCCGCAAGGCCGTCAAGGACGGCACCCGCTTCGATGTCTGGACCAGCAGCCTCATCGTGGTCGGCTATGCGATTCCCGGCTTCCTGTTTGCCATCCTGCTCATCGTGTTTTTCGCAGGCGGCACCTACTTCGACTGGTTCCCCCTGCGTGGACTCACCTCACCGAACTGGCACGAACTATCCCTGGGCGACAAGATCGCCGACTATTTCTGGCACCTGGCGCTGCCAACCCTGGCCAACGTGATCGGCGGATTTGCGACACTGACCATTCTCACCAAAAACTCGTTTCTTGATGAAATCAACAAACAATACGTGATCACGGCTCGGGCCAAGGGACTCGGCGAGCGCCAAGTCCTATACGGCCATGTGTTTCGCAACGCCATGCTCATCATCATCGCCGGCATGCCCGCCGCCCTGGTCGCCCTGTTCTTCACCGGCTCGCTCCTGATCGAGGTGATCTTTTCCCTGGACGGCCTGGGCTTGCTCGGCTTCGAAGCGACGATCAACCGCGACTATCCCGTCGTGTTCGGCACGCTCTACATTTTAACCCAGATGGGTCTCATCCTGAAACTGATCAGCGACATCACCTACGTGCTGGTCGACCCCCGCATCGATTTCGAAAGCCGGGAGGGTTGAGATGAAGCTGTTGCCGACACCGCGCTTTCTGCAAACACCGATCAACCAGCGTCGCCTGCACAATTTCCGGGAGAACCGGCGCGGCTTCTGGTCCTTGTGGATCTTCCTCCTGCTCTTCATCCTAAGCCTCCTGGGCGAACTGATCGCCAACGACAAGCCGATCATGCTGTCCTATCAGGACCGTCTCTATTTCCCGGTGTTCAAGGTCTACACCGACAAGGAGTTCGGTGGGTTCCTGCCGACCGAAGCGGATTATCGGGATTCCTTCATCCGCGAGGAGATCGAAGCCAATGGCTGGATTATCTGGCCACCCATCCCCTACCACTACAACACCATCAACCGTAATCTCGATGTGCCCGCACCCGCGCCGCCTTCCGGGGAAAACTGGCTTGGTACCGATGACCAGGCACGGGATGTCGCCGCACGCCTGATCTACGGATTCCGGATTTCGGTCCTGTTCGGCCTGGTACTGACCTTTGCCAGCAGCATCATTGGCGTGATTGTCGGCGCGATCCAAGGCTTTTATGGCGGCCGCATCGATCTCTACGGACAGCGCTTCATCGAGATCTGGTCGGGCTTACCGGTCTTGTACTTGCTGATCATCCTTTCCAGCTTCGTTCAGCCCAACTTCTGGTGGCTGCTGGGCATCATGCTGCTGTTCAGCTGGATGGCGTTGGTGGACGTGGTGCGCGCGGAGTTTTTGCGGGCCCGCAACTTCGAGTATGTCAGGGCGGCGCGGGCCATGGGTGCCTCGAACCGCCTGATCATGTTCCGCCACATGCTGCCCAATGCCATGGTCGCCACACTCACCTTTATGCCATTCATCCTGACCGGTGCCATTACCACCCTCACGTCGCTGGACTTCCTTGGCTTTGGCCTGCCCATCGGCTCTCCATCGCTGGGCGAGCTGATTGCACAGGCCAAGTCCAATCTTCATGCGCCCTGGCTGGGTATTTCGGTCTTTATCACCCTGTCGGTCATGCTGACCCTGTTGATCTTTATTGGAGAGGCGGTACGCGATGCCTTCGATCCGCGAAAACTCTAACCCTTCGGATTCTACGCCCCTGCTGCGGGTCACCGATCTGGCGGTCAGTTTTCACCACCAGGGTTCTACCATTCCTGCCGTCCAGTCCGTGTCCTTCGATCTGTACAAGAACCAGACGCTGGCGATCGTGGGTGAGAGCGGCTCCGGCAAATCCGTCACCGCACTCTCTATTCTTCGGTTGCTGCCGTACCCGAAGGCATCACATCCGAGCGGTCGCATCGAATTCGGGGGGCAAGACCTGTTGCGTCTGCGGGAAGCGGAACTGAGACAGATTCGCGGCGCCCGGATCAGTATGATCTTTCAGGAGCCCATGACCTCGCTCAACCCGCTGCACAACATCCAGCGGCAGATCTCCGAGACGCTCTTCCTGCATCGGCAAATGACGGCCAGGGAGGCGCGCGCGCGGGTGATTGAGCTGCTGGAGCTGGTGGGTATTCCTGAACCGGAGAAACGCCTGGCCAGCTATCCCCATGAGTTATCGGGTGGGCAGAAGCAGCGGGTCATGATCGCCATGGCGCTTGCCAACGAGCCGGACCTGCTGATTGCCGACGAGCCGACCACGGCGCTGGACGTGACCGTGCAGAAGCAAGTCCTGGAGCTAATCAAATCCTTGCAGCATCGCCTGGGCATGGCCGTGCTTCTGATTACCCATGACCTGGGCATCGTGCGCCACTATGCGGATCAGGTGGTGGTAATGCACAAGGGCCGCGAAGTGGAAGCCGGGCCCTGCGAGCAGATCTTCAACGCGCCGAAGAATGACTACACCCGCACCCTCCTCAACAGCGACCCTTCCGGCGCGGCGCCCCCCTGCCCGAACGCCGCCCCCGTCATCCTGCGCACACAGGATCTGCGGGTCTGGTTTCCGCTCAAGAAAAACTTTTTCGGCAAACCCACGGAATTCGTTAAAGCCGCCGAGAATATCAATCTGGAGCTGCGCCAGGGGGAAACTCTGGGTATCGTTGGCGAGAGCGGCAGCGGCAAAACCACCATCGGCCTGGCTCTGCTCAAGCTACTCGGCAGCAAAGGTGAGATCGATCTACTCGGAAAGCCCGTGCACCAGCTGGACCAGAAGGGCTTTCGTCCCTTCCGGCGCCGCATCCAGATCGTGTTCCAGGACCCGTTTGGCAGCCTGAGTCCACGCATGTCCATTGCTCAGATCATTGCCGAAGGCCTGGAGATCCACAAGATCGGTACGCCCGCCGAACGGGAGAAGATGGTCATCGATGTACTGCGGGAGGTGGAGCTGGACCCGGAGACTCGCCACCGCTATCCCCATGAGTTCTCCGGCGGTCAGCGCCAGCGTATTGCAGTCGCCCGCGCCCTGGTGCTCAAGCCGGACATCATCATTCTCGATGAGCCGACGTCCGCATTGGATCGCACCGTTCAGGTCCAGGTAGTGGATCTGCTGCGCAACCTGCAACGCAAGTTTAAACTCAGTTACATTTTTATTAGCCATGATCTCGCCGTGGTACGCGCGCTGAGCCATCGAGTACTGGTCATGCACCGGGGTCGGGTGGTAGAGTCCGGAACCACCGAGGAGATCTTCAGCGCTCCCCGCCAGGCTTATACCCGCGAACTGATCGATGCCGCCTTCTTCTATGGCACTGAGTCGCGGCGTTCAGCTTCCTGACCAGTTTTAACCGGAACAGGTCGACCGGGGTCCGCCCCGCGACCTGTTCCAAGAGAGGATCAGCTATGGAACATTCCCAAGACATTCCATCCAGAGGGCTGTTGGCCGGCAAGCGTGCTCTCATCGTCGGGGTTGCCAGCAAATTATCCATCGCCAAGGGTATTGCCGATGCGTTCCACCGGGAAGGTGCGGAAATCGCCCTGACCTACCAAAACGAAAAGCTCCGCTCCCGGGTTGAGGAGTTCGCACAGCAGTATGGCTCCAACCTGACCTTCCCCTGTGATGTGGCCAGTGACGAAGAAATCGTCAACGTCTTCACCGAACTCGCCAAGCACTGGGACGGCCTCGACATTGTGGTTCACGCCGTCGGTTTCGCGCCGGCCCATGAACTGGACGGCAATTTCGTCGATGTCAGTACCCGCGAAGGCTTCCGCATCGCCCACGATATCAGCTCCTACAGTTTTGTGGCCCTGGCCAAGGGTGCGCGCCAGTTGATGAGCGGACGCAATGGATCGCTGCTCACCCTCTCCTATCTGGGCGCCGAACGCACCTTGCCGAACTACAACGTGATGGGACTGGCCAAGGCCAGCCTGGAAGCAGGCGTGCGCTACATGGCGACCAGCCTGGGTCCGGAAGGCACCCGCGTCAACGCCATTTCCGCCGGCCCGATCCGTACCCTGGCGGCCTCCGGCATCAAGAGCTTCCGCAAGATGCTGGCGGAAAACGAGCGGCGCACCCCGCTGCGTCGCAATGTGACCATCGAAGAAGTGGGCAATACCGCAACCTTCCTCTGCTCCGACTGGGCCAGTGGCATCAGCGGCGAAATTCTGTACGTGGATGGTGGCTTTCACATCACGGGTATGGGCGCTCTCGACAACGAGGCGGAGTAACTCTCCACTTTTTCCTGCGACCGCGGTTCCGCTACGGCAAAGCCTGGAATCGCGGTGCAGGAGACCGCGAAAACGGTACTGTTTCACTGTAACACTGTGTAAAAACCGGTAAGGTTTCGGGCAATCTTTTGTGTTCAGCTACCATTGGAGCACCTCCATGCCTGTTTGCTTACCGATGCTGCGCCACCTGGCAGTCCTGTTTGTTCTGCTCGCGTCGCTAAGTGGCTGTACCGCCGTTACCCAGACCATGAAGGCAACGTCCTCGCTGATGAACTTCTACGGCGTGGTCGACATGCCCATGAAGGAGCTGGAAAAGCGCTACCTGAACGAAGAATCCGAATGGATCGAAATCGACGGCGTACGCATCCATTACCGGGATCAGGGCGAAGGCCCCGCCATTGTATTGGTGCATGGCGTGATGTCCTCGCTGCATACCTGGGATGCCTGGACCGAAGAGCTTAGCAAGAACTTCCGGGTAATATCCCTCGACGTGCCGGGATTCGGCATGACAGGCGGACTGCCCGAGGATCCGCTGGATCTGAGTCCGGACGGAATCCATCGCATGATCGCCGAATATATACCCGCCATTGGCAATCCGGGGCCGTCGGCGCGGTCCGTTCCCAAGCATACCTTCAGCGAAGAGACACTCCTGTCGCTCTTCTCCAAGTTTGTCGACCGCCTGGAGCTGGACAGATTTTCCATTGCCGGCAATTCCCTGGGTGGCTACATCGGCGCCACCTACGCAGCGGAGAATCCGAGCCGCGTGGAGAAGCTGATTTTGCTCGCGCCCATCGGTTATCCGCAGGACACGCCCTGGATTTTCGACTTCGCCACGCTGCCCGTTATCAGCACCATCGCCCGCTATGCGTCGCCACCGCTGTTCGTGACGCTTAACGTGCGGGAGGTCTATGGCAATCCGGATCGTCTGTCGCGGGCCAACCTGGAACGTTACATCCACATGTCCCAGCGCGCCGGAGCCAAATCCGCTTATATCGATACGATGCTGCTACTCAAGGCGCGTAGTGATGATGTCCGCCCGCTGCCGTTTCATAAGATCCAGGCGCCTACGCTCCTGATGTGGGGCGAGCTGGATCGCTGGGTCCCGATCGAACTGGCCGCCCGCTGGCAGAATGACATTCGTAACGTTCAGCTCATTACCTATCCTGATGCCGGCCACGTTCCCATGGAGGAAATACCGGAGCAGACCGTCGCCGACGCCATTCTGTTTTTGGGCGAACTACAGGCGCCAGTCCCCACCTCGACGGTTCGCGAGCGAGCCCGTTCCGTGGACGAGCTGCGTTCGATCCTGGAAGCGCCGGCCGACACCTCCAGTCCGCAGGCCCAACCAAGCGAACCGACGACGCCACAAGCTGCGCCGGAAGCATCCGGTGATCTTCTGCTGGAGGATATGGCACCGCTTGAGCTTTAATGGCTGACGGTCGCCAACCGGCTCAGGAGCATTGGATTTATCAGACAGAACTGGAGCAGCGCACAACAGCCTGCTCCAGTCGGTTAGCAAGATTTCAGATCGAACGCGCGATAAAGCGCTTCCACTCGATGATTGAGGTCTGTTCCGATTCGTACAGCTGAAAGCCAATGACGAACCGGTCAGGGCGGTCGCCAGGCTTGACCCAACGCACTTCGCCCGTTAGGCAATAGCGCTCAGTCTCATCGACTTCCACGTATAGCGGCAGGATACTGCCAACCACCAGCGGCTGCGCCATCCCTACCTGAATACCACTGGCGGATAGATCCAGCACGTCGCAGGGAACCACTTCCGCTCCCTCCTGTTCACCCGGCAAACTGGATACAACTTCCACGTACACCTGAGCGTCACGATTTAATCGAAAATCAAGACGCCGCTCGTCGCGATCCTGGGGTGATTCACTCATTGATTAACCTCTTGCCCTCGCTCGTAAGCGATCAGGTACTGCATTCTATAATCCGCCGCAGACGCGGGATTCAACGCTTCTTAGCCTGGCACCATCCGGCGGCCTAGTTCGGCCCCTTGGCACGCATGGAGCCCACAACCCGGGCCAGGCGCTGGTCGAAGTCCCGTCCTTCGTCGACGATTCTTGCGCTCCCTTCGACAATCCGTTCCACCAAATCGTCCCGTTTGAAGTCGCCGATACGGAGACCGAGACGGTCCACAAACACCAGCTTATCCGTGGCATTGATCCTGACCGCCAGCTTTCCTCGCTTACGCTCGTCTCCCTCGATCAGCTCGATCCAGCCGCCCAGGGTCATCCGGTCCAATGCCTCACGGGCCGACTGCCGTACCTCAAGCCGCCGCGCCGCTTCCGCTTCAAGTTCCGCTTTGGCCGCGGCCTCCTGAGCAAGCCGCCGCTCTTCCTCATAGCGCCGTGCCGCTTCTTCCTGTTCTTTCTGAATCCGCGCCGCTTCCGCTTCTGCCTTTTGACGGGCAAGCTCTCGAGCCGCCTCCTGCATGCGTTCGCGGGCTTCTTCCCGCTGCCGCGCGGTTTCCCGCTGCTTGGCTTGAAGCGCATGAATTCCCAGGAAGCGCTGGGTGAGGCTTCCAAGCATCTCATCGAGTAGGATCTGCGCCCGAAATGGCTGCAACGCCTGGCTCTTCAGCTCCAGGCTGACCTCACCCCAGGGCTGGGTCGAAATTTTTCGGCCCAGGTAATTCACCCACACCACGGCTTCCTGATACGGCAGATAGGCCAGGCACTTCTGGCGCACACTAGTTTCCAAATGCAGATACCAGTTCCCCACCAAGCCATAACCCTGGTCCGTGGTAAGATCCGCACGCACGGCAAAGCCGGGGTGTTGCGGGAGCGGGGGAACCTGTGTCAACGGGATTGCCAGCCCCTTGACCCGCTGCATCAGCAACTCCTGCAGATTACCCAGCCAGGACTCCGACTCCTGCGGATTGTGTTTGAAGCTGACCAGGCCTTTGGCCAATTCGTCCACAAGATGTGCCGCAATCGGATAGAGCTTCTGCTTAGCCTGAGCATCCGTGTGGTCCTGCATGGCCCATACCAGCGTTTCCGCCAGCTTGGCATAACGAAGCCAGTTCTCGCCCTGGACACCCTCTTCCAGTAGCCATAGTTGCATGGAATCCCGCCAGGGGCCCTTGAGGAAATCTCCCACGCTTGCAGGCATGGCAAACTGGCGCAGAAGTGTATTCAGACGATGATTGACCAGTTCGCGGTAGTACCAGACCCGATCTCCGCCCGCTTCGGCATCACGCAGGCGCTTTTCCAGTATCTGCACGCGGCCGTTTTCTTTCTCGATCAGTTGCTGGGTATTTTCAAAGTGCCGCCACAGCACATCCTTGTCAGCAACCTGCGCGCCGTTGAAGGTCGCGCTAATGGATTCAAGCTGATCAAGCCATTCCCGACCCGCCCGACCGAGATCGCCATACCAGCCGACACCATGCTGTTCGATTGCCCGCAGCAAGCGTCTTAAGGGATGTTGGGATTGCGCCACCACCGCTTCGGCATCGGTGGCGATGGCAGCGATCAGGCCGTATTGCCATTGTCCCAGCATATTCAGGAGCTGGGCATCGAGAGACAGGCGCTGCAACCAGCTCGTGATCAGACGTTCCGCAAAATAAAGACGATTCAAGGCGCTGCGGGAAAGAGGGCCCTGCTCCCGCGCATACTGCTGAATGGTTTCCGCTGCCGTTGCCTGGGACGCCCCCACCTGTGAACGCCAGTGGGTAAAGCGGGAGAAATCGAAATCGCTCCCCTGCGCAAGGGGCAACCCCTTGTGCTCGGGAAATTCCAGCACTTCGAAAGCAGCGGCAAGCTGCCGCCCATTGGAATCGGCGGCCGTGCGGTGTGATTCTGGATCGGAGTCAGTCATCGAAACCTGTTACATCAGGAGATCTGGTGAATACTACGGCACCATCACGGACAGGCTCATCTGCCCTTCGCAAGTATAGGTCACATTCTGCGAAATGCCCCACAAACAGACGAAATCCCGGCGCCGGGAAACCGCCAAACCTGCTTATGTAAGACAAGGTGTGCACAAGCCGCAAGCCTGCGTGAGACGCCTTACCAGACCGCACACCCGATTGCAATTGGTGGGGGAATGTCGCACTATTACAGACCGCCCAAATTGATCCAGTGCCAAACGGTACCTCTTCCAACCCCGTACATGCATAAGAATCAAACCTGCAGGAAAACCAGCACGATGTCCTCCAATCCGATTGATAACATCAATGTCATCAGCCAAGACGTGCTGATCACGCCCGAACAACTCAAGCAGGAAATTCCACTGACCGAAAAGGCCGAGGCCACGGTCATCGAAGGTCGCCAGGTCATCCGCAATATCCTTGACCGGAAGGACCACCGCCTGTTTGTGGTGATCGGCCCCTGCTCCATTCATGACATTGATGCCGCCAAGGACTATGCACGCCGTCTCAAGGCATTGGCGGAGGAAGTGAGCGACTCCCTTTACCTGGTGATGCGGGTGTATTTCGAGAAGCCACGTACTACCGTGGGCTGGAAAGGTCTCATCAACGATCCGCACCTGAACGATTCGTTCGAAATCGAGTCCGGCCTGCGTCTGGGCCGCAAATTGCTGGTGGAACTGGCGGAGATGGGTCTGCCGACGGCCACGGAAGCACTCGATCCGATTCTGCCGCAGTACCTGCAGGACACGATTTCCTGGTCAGCGATTGGCGCGCGTACCACTGAATCCCAGACTCACCGCGAAATGAGCAGCGGCCTGTCCATGGCGGTTGGCTTCAAGAATGGTACCGATGGCGGGTTTTCTGTCGCGATCAACGCCTTGAAATCCGCCTCCCAGCCCCATGCTTTCCTGGGCGTGGACCAGTTTGGGCAGGTGTCGGTGATCAAGACGAAAGGCAACCGCTACGGCCACGTGGTTCTGCGTGGCGGCAACGGCAAGCCCAACTACGATACGGTCAGTGTGGCCCTGTGCGAACAGGAGCTGGACAAGGCAAAACTGCAAAAGAACATCATGATCGACTGCAGCCACGCCAACTCCAACAAGGATCCGGCGATGCAACCCCTGGTCCTGCAGGATATCGCCCATCAGATCGTGGAAGGCAACCGCTCGATTGTCGGCGTGATGGTGGAAAGCAACATCAACTGGGGCGCCCAATCCATTCCGGAGAACCTGTGCGACCTCAAGTACGGCGTGTCGGTGACCGATGCCTGTATTGACTGGGCAACCACTGAGCAGGCACTCCGTGACATGCACAGCAAGATCAAGGACGTCCTGCCCACCCGATAACCGCAACATCCTGTTCCTGCGACGCTGCGCCAGATTTCATGGTTGGCGCAGCGCGCAGAATGCACCAGCCACTTTATCTGCGCCCGCTTCTTAATCCAAAATTTAAACGCTTAATAGCCGAGCGGCATGCCGCCTGCTGAACGATCCGCCACAAGCCCTGAATTAGATTGATGACGCACCGGGCAAAGCGATGCGTTGTACGTCCTAAATCCTTAATCCAACCAACGCAGTTTCTGACGCAGGCTTACAACGTCGCCAATGATGATGATGGTCGGGCCTGGTACGCCCTGCTCTTCCACCTTGCGTGCAATGTCCTGAAGCGTACCAGTGACAACTCGCTGATGGCGCGTGGTACCCCGTGAAACCAGGGCGACCGGCATGTCAGCCCGCATGCCATGGGCAAGGAGTTCACGAGAGATAATGGGCAGTCCCACCAGCCCCATATAGAACACCAGCGTTTGCCGCTCATGAACGAACTCTTGCCATGGCAGGTTGCAGCTATCGTCCTTCAGGTGCCCGGTGACGAACCGGACCGACTGGGAGAAATCACGGTGTGTAAGCGGAATACCGGCATAAGCAGCACATCCGTTGGCCGCCGAAATGCCGGGCACCACCTGAAACGGAATGCCTGCGTCTGCGAGACGGTCGATTTCCTCACCGCCACGGCCAAAAATGAATGGATCGCCGCCCTTTAGACGCAGGACCCGGCGGCCTTGCTGAGCCAGTGTCACCAACAGCTCGTTGATCTCCTGCTGCGGCAGTGTGTGGTTCGAGCGTGCCTTGCCCACATCTATGCGCTCCGCGTCCCGGCGCACCAGATCAAGAATTTCCGCAGACACCAGCCGGTCATAGAGCACCACGTCGGCCTGACGCATCAGGCGCAAGGCCTTGAAGGTCAACAGGTCGGGATCGCCGGGACCCGCCCCGACCAAATACACCTCGCCCAGCTGGCCGAGCGTTTCGGGCTTCTCCAATGCCTCAGTGATGGCTTGCCGCGCCTTGTCCTCACGTCCGCCCAATACCAGATCGGCGATCTGCCCTTCCAGGACCGACTCCCAAAACCGTCGGCGTTGGTTGAGCTGCGGAAACCGCGCCCGGACCTGGTCACGAAACTCAGCCGCAACCAGCGCCAAGCGACCGTAGGCATGAGGGATCAGGGATTCCAGGCGACTACGCACCAGACGGGTCAGGACAGGCAATTGAGCGCCGCTGGACACCGCCACCAGGATTGGTGAGCGGTCGATGATCGAAGGAAATACGAACGAACTGAGATCCGGGCGTTCGACCACATTGACCGGCAGCCCCCGCGTACGCGCCGCCTCCGATATCTGTTGGTTTAACTGCTCATCATCCGCTGCGGCCACGACCAGCTCGACACCTTCCAGCAGGCTGGGTGTAAAACCTGTACTGTGATGCCGTGCGTCGGCTTGGGCAATCAACGTCTGCAAGCTCGCACAGGGCTTATCGCTGACCACCTCCAATTGTGCACCGGCGCGCCGCAGCAGATCGCCCTTTCGCGTCAGGATATCCTGATCGCCAACCAACAGGCATCGGCGCCCTTTCAAATCGAAGAAAAGCGGCAGAAACTCCATGGTCGATTC
The DNA here is from genome assembly GCA_023430625.1 of Pseudomonadota bacterium. Lineage (GTDB taxonomy): Bacteria > Pseudomonadota > Gammaproteobacteria > Pseudomonadales > Oleiphilaceae > JAEZAA01. Next base: position 7,449 of record JAEZAA010000025.1, on the reverse strand, counting down.
CTTACAGGCAATGCGTTACCGACGTTGAAAGACAGGAAACTGGCAAAATTGGCCAGAGCCCTGGAGGCCAGGAGCCCTCCAGGGCATCGGCGGTTAACCGATGAACTCGGCACCACCCATGTAGGAACGAAGTGCAGCCGGTACGCGAATACGACCGTCCGCCTGCTGATAATTTTCCAAAATTGCCACCAGGGTGCGGCCAACCGCCAGACCTGAACCATTCAGTGTATGCAGCAGCTCTGGCTTACCCGTCTCCGGATTGCGCCAGCGGGCTTGCAGGCGTCGCGCCTGGAAATCGCGGAAATTACTACAGGAGGAGATCTCCCGGTATTTCTGCTGCCCAGGCAACCAGACCTCGATGTCGTAGGTCTTGGCCGCCGAGAATCCAAGATCGCCGCCGCACAGGGTAACCACCCGGTAAGGCAACTCCAGCTTCTGCAGAATTTTCTCAGCATGCCCGGTCAGCTCTTCCAATGCCGCCTCGGAATCCTGGGGCCGGACCATCTGCACCAGCTCAACCTTATCGAACTGGTGCTGACGGATCATGCCGCGAACGTCCCGCCCATAGCTGCCGGCTTCGCTGCGGAAACAGGGCGTGTGGCAGGCAAACCGAGTGGGCACTTCGCTCTCTTCCAGGATTCGGTCGCGCACCACATTGGTCACGGGCACTTCAGCCGTTGGGATCAGGTAGTAATCCTTTTCCCCGGGCACCTTGAACAGATCCGCTTCGAATTTCGGCAACTGACCGGTGCCGTACAGGCTGTCACGGTTGACCAGATAGGGAACATAGATTTCCTGGTACCCATGCTCCAGGGTATGGGTATCGAGCATGAGCTGAACCAGCGCCCGGTGCATCCGGGCCAGCTCGCCACGCATTACCGCAAAGCGCGAGCCGGAGATCTTGGCGGCCGTTTCGAAATCCAGTAGGCCGAGCTGCTCACCCAGATCCACGTGATCGCGGGGCGTGAACTCAAGAGCCGTGGGTTGTCCCCAGCGACGAACCTCCACATTGTCTTCTTCGTCCGCGCCGGCAGGCACCGATGCATCCGGCAGATTCGGAATCTCCAGCAGGAAGTCGTTGAACTCGTCCTGCAACTCCTTCAACTGCTGCTCGGCGTCGGTCTTCTGCTGCTTGAGCGCATTGAGTTCGGCCATCACCGGTGCGATGTCTTCCCCGGCGGCCTTCAGCTTGCCAATACCCTTGGAGCGTCGGTTTTGCTCGCTTTGCAACTCTTCGGTTTTAACCTGCAGTGCCTTACGGCGCTCTTCAAGCGACTGAAAGCGGGCAAGATCCAGGGTGAAGCGTTTCTTTGCCAAAATCTCGGCAACCTGCTCCGGATTGCCACGTAACTGTCTCGGGTCTAACATCGATCAACCTTTTCCTGTCGAATAACCGCATGTTCCCGCGGAACCCTGACGGTTCTCGCCTGTGCTTAATCTTTTCGGGTGAGAGCCCTTGGTCACCGCCGCGTCACCGATCTCACTACGATTGAGTCGACGCGTATCAAATCAGCCGCGCCAGCCAAATACCCAACGCCAGCGCAAGGACGCATAGTATAACGCTTGCCAACAGATACAAAAGCGCGGAAGTAAGCTCGCCCTGGGCCAGAAGGTTATAACTTTCCAGGGAGAAGGTGGAAAAGGTCGTGAAACCGCCAAGAAAGCCCGTCATCAGGGCGGCGCGAAACTCGGGTCCCAACTGCAGGCGTTCCACCAGGACAACCACGACCACGCCCATCAACAGCGAGCCAAGGATATTGATCAGCAAAGTCGCCAATGGAAAGGAGCGGTCCCACCAGCCGTTGACCCACAGCGCCATGAGGTATCGACTGACTGCACCCAGGGCGCCGCCCAATCCAATCCAAGCCACACTGCTCATTCACACCTCAGCATCCGAAGGTATCCAGTGACAATCACGCCCAGCGACGGCGTTGCGGTTCAGCGATAGCGCTTGTTCGAGCTCACCGCGTCCAGCGATTTCAGGTAATCGAGCTTATCCCGGATCTTTTTCTCCAGGCCCCGTTCACTAGGGTGATAGTAACGGGTGCCGGCCAGCTCCGGCGGGAAGTAGCATTCGCCCGCCGCATAGGCATTGGGCTCGTCATGGGCGTATCGATACTCGGCACCATGCCCCAACTCCTTCATCAGGCGGGTCGGTGCGTTGCGGATATGATTGGGCACGGCATAACCCGGCGTGGACCGAACTTGTGCCATGGCCGCCTTGAACGCGGTATAGACAGCATTGCTCTTAGGCGCAACAGCAATGTAGACGATCGCCTGTGCGACGGCTAATTCGCCTTCTGGGCTCCCCAGGCGCTCCTGAACCTGCCAGGCGTTAAGCGCCACTTCCAGCGCTCTGGGATCCGCGTTTGCCACCTCTTCACTGGCCATTCTCACCACGCGCCGGGCGATATAAAGGGGCTCGCAGCCACCGTCCAGCATCCGCGCGTACCAATACAAGGCGCCATCGGGATCGGAGCCACGAACGGCTTTGTGCAAGGCTGAAATCTGGTCATAGAAGAGATCGCCACCCTTATCGAAGCGGCGCAGGGACGTCTGTAACGCCTCCCCTAGCACAGCATCGTCAATGACCTTGCCGGACTCGGACGGCACCGCCAGATCCGACGCGATTTCCAGGTAATTCAGCGCAAGGCGGGCGTCGCCATCCGCCGCGCGGGCAATGATTTCTAGGTGGTGGTCCGAGACCGTTACCGGCTGCTCCGCTAGCCCTCGCGGGTCGCTCAGGGCGTGGCGCAGCAAATCGATGAGCTCCTGCTCCGTCAGCGGCTTGAGCACATACACCCGCGCGCGGGACAACAGAGCGTTATTCAGTTCAAACGATGGGTTTTCGGTGGTTGCACCCACAAACAGAAAGTCGCCTTCCTCCACATATGGGAGAAAAGCGTCCTGCTGAGACTTGTTGAAGCGATGAACTTCATCCACGAAGAGGATAGTGCGCAGCCCTTCCCGTTCGCGGGCCATTTTTGCCCGTTCGGCGGCAGAGCGAATGTCCTTGACGCCGGCCTGGACCGCGGAAAGCGTTTCAAACCGGGCACTGCTGGCATCCGCCAATAGGCGGGCAAAACTGGTTTTACCGACGCCGGGAGGCCCCCAGAGAATCATGGAGTGGAGATTGCCGGACTCGATACAAACGCGCAGCGGCTTGCCGGGTCCGACCAAATGCTGCTGTCCGAAGTATTCGTCCAGCGAACGAGGCCGCATACGCGCGGCCAGCGGCGATTTGACTGAATCATCGGAAAACAGATCGGCCATCGCCGGCGCTCCTAATGCTGCGCCTGTGCCACTATTGCCGGTGGCGAATTAGCGCAAAGCCAGACTATTGCTCGCGAAAGACGTCCACGCCCTCGGGAATCTGAAACTGGAAGGTTTCATCCGAGATTTCGGGGTTCAGCTTGATCTTGGAAAAACTGATGACCGTGCGCTGCCCCAGGGAATCTTCCAGGCGCATCTCGGTGAGCAGACCCTTTTTGAACACCAGACGCATCGCTTCGAACAGGGATTCGTTGCCCTTGGGAACCAGACGAAACGCCTCGGCGCCCTCACCCGCGGGCTCGCTGGTGATCTGGTAGGATGCCGCGAGATCCGTGGGTTTTCCACTCAGCAGCATGGCGGGCGTCTGCATCACGTCCCCACCCAATTTCTTGACGGTCACCTGCTCAAGATCCGGGTCATAGATCCAGACCTCCTTGCCGTCGGAGACGATCTGCTGCGCGAGCGGCGGCTGGGTCTCCCAGAAAAACAGGTTCGGACGCTTCACCTGGATATAGCCGGCAGTCTCCTGCAGGCGGGTACCTTTCTGGTCCGCCACGTACTGAACAAACAGGGCCTGATAGGATTTAAGGTCGCCCAACAACTGGGCCAGTTTAGCTGCCGCCTCGTTAGCCGAGGCGAACATGGGACTCAGGAAAAACACCAGAAACAAAACGAGCTTACGCATAATTAATCTCTTGGTGATGCCGCCGCCAATACTTCGCGTGCGCCGTTATGACTGGGTGGGCTGACCACGCCCGCCGCCTCCATGGCCTCGACAAGATTAGCCGCGCGATTGTAGCCGATCTTGAAGCGCCGTTGCACCGCCGAAATCGAGGCTTTCCGGCTTTCGGTTACGAAGGCTACGGCCTGATCATAAAGTGCGTCGCCCTCGGCGTCACCGCCGTCGCCACCGCCACCACCGGCCCCGCCAAAACCGCCGGCCTCACCGTCGCCGCCGCCTTCGAGAATGTCCTCGATATAATCCGGCTCCCCACGTTTCTTCCACTCCTCCACAACCCTGTGGACCTCCGGATCATCCACGAAGGCGCCGTGGACACGAACCGGCAAGCCCGTGCCAGGCGGCAGGTACAGCATGTCGCCGTGGCCCAGAAGCTGTTCGGCGCCACCTTGGTCCAGAATAGTGCGAGAGTCGATCTTGGAGGATACCTGGAACGCGATCCGCGTCGGGATGTTGGCCTTGATCAGACCCGTGATCACGTCCACCGACGGACGCTGGGTCGCCAGGATCAGGTGAATACCGGCCGCCCGTGCTTTCTGGGCGATCCGCGCGATCAATTCCTCCACCTTCTTGCCGACGATCATCATCATGTCGGCGAACTCGTCGATCACCACCACGATATAGGGCAGCGTATCCAGTTCCGGGTGCTCCTGCTCAAAGCTGTCCTGTGGCTTCCAGAACGGGTCCTTGATGGGCTCGCCCGCTTCCCGCGCATCCTTGATCTTGCGGTTATAGCCAATAATGTTACGCACACCCATGGCCGCCATCAGGCGATAGCGGCGCTCCATCTCGGCCACCGACCAGCGCAGCGCATTCGCTGCCTCTTTCATGTCGGTCACCACCGGCGCCAGCAGATGAGGAATGCCTTCGTAGACCGACAGCTCCAGCATCTTGGGATCGATCATGATGAGGCGAACCTCGTCCGGCGTGGCCTTGAACAACAAGCTCAGCAGCATGGCGTTCACGCCCACCGATTTACCGGAGCCCGTGGTACCCGCCACCAGCAAGTGCGGCATCTTGGCGAGGTTGGCCACCACCGGATTGCCGCCGATGTCGTTGCCCAGCGCCAGCGTCAGGGGATTCTCGGTATCGCCATATTCCTTCGACATCAGCACTTCACGCAGGCGCACGATCTGCCGATACTCGTTCGGGATCTCGATCCCAACCACCGACTTTCCGGCAATAACCTCCACCACCCGCACGCTGACTACCGCCAGCGAACGCGCCAGATCCTTCGCCAGGTTACTGATACGGCTTACTTTAACGCCCGGCGCCGGACGAATCTCAAAGCGGGTAATGACCGGGCCCGGATTGACCTCGACCACCTCGACTTCGACGCCAAAGTCAGCCAGCTTGGTCTCGAGCAGCCTGGACAGTTCTTCCAGGGCCTCTTTGGAATAGCCAGGCCGCTTGTTCTCATCCGGCGGATCCAGCAGCATCAGCGAAGGGACGGGCCCCTCGCCGCCATCGAACAACGAGGGCTGCTTCTCCGCAACGGTCCGTTTACTGACCGCGGCTTTCTTTTGGAACGGCAGAATACGAATTTTCTTTTCTGGCTCGTCCTCGAATGGCGCCACCGGTGTATCTGGCATGACGGGTTCTTGCTTGATCTTCGGCTCGGTGCGCTTCTTCTCGGGCTTAGGCAACGCCGGCGCGGTTGCCACCGAGGCCGGAGCCTGCCGTCGAAACAGCCGCTTGAACAAACCAGGTCGCTTGCTTTCGACCCGCTCGCTCAACAGGGGAACAGCCGGCTCCTGGGCAACTGTCGGTGCACTACGCGCACTGGCGGCTTTCTGCCCGGTCAGTTGCGGATCAACACGTTTGCCTTCCGTGGATCGCAGCCGATCCTTCATACCCCAGGTCGCCATGCCGAAGCGCTTGAGCAAGGCCAGGGTTGAGGCGCCGATAAAATCCATCAGCTTGACCCAGGATAATCCCGTCAACACGGTGATGCCGATCAAAAAGGAGGATACCCAGATCAGGGTGCTGCCGCGCAGGTTGAACGAATGAATAGAGCGATCCGCCAGCTCCCGCCCGAGAATTCCGCCGGACTCGCTGCTCAACCCGGCTACCGAATACAACGCGAGCAACGCCGTTGCACTGGTAACGGTGAGTATCAGACCGAACAGGCGCAGTGCGACCAGCGGCCATTGCCAGGGCATATCCTCACCGCGCCGTCTGAACATGGTCCAGGCGCGATAGGCGAACAGCACGGGAAACAGATAGGCGACGTAGCCGAGAAAATAGATCAGCACATCGGCAAACCAGGCGCCGGCGCGGCCTCCATAGTTTGCGACGGTACTGGTATAGCCGGTGCTGGTCCAGCCTGGATCGGACGGCTGATAGGACACCAGCGCCATCAACAGAAAGATGCTCAGCGCCATGAGGAGAATCAGGGCAGCTTCCCGCACGCCCTGAGCCAGATAGTCCTGAAAACCCTTCTGTCGGGCCACTGTTTGTTGCTTTGACATGAATACCGTTTTGTATCAGTTAGCTGGCGACATTAGCTGACAAGAGCCTTCATCAGAAACGGAAAAGGAGGGCTCAAACACAGGCCTCCCATTCCACCTCCACAAACTGACATCTCATCAGAAAGCTGAACGGGACCGTAGCACAGGCCCCCGACGGGATCTAGCCGCAAATTCCGAGATATAAGAGGCTGCACTAACTATAGACCATAACCCAATGATTCGGCCGGAAATTGACGACAAAAGCCGGCCGGGGACCAATCCTGGTCAGGTCAGTGTGCCAGTGATCACATCCATCCCAGAACACCCAGCCCAAGAGGGGACAACGAATCGACCCGGCAGTAGCCGGAGGTCAGACCGCCTTCAACCCGCGCTCAAGGTCGGCAATGATATCGGCGGCAGACTCTAAGCCGACAGACAAGCGGATCAGGTTATCGGTGATACCCGCTCGCAGACGCTCTTCGGGGGCAACCCGGCCATGGGTTGTGGTGGCTGGATGAGTAATCGTGGACTTGGCATCACCGAGGTTTGCGGTAATCGACACCAGCCTGGTGGCATTAATGAAGCGCCATGCCTCTTCCTTGCCGCCACGTACCCGGAACGACAGGACACCTCCCCCACCCTTTTGCTGGCGCTGTACCAGCGCATGATCGGGATGTGATGGCAGTCCGCAGTAAAACACCTGTTCCACCTGCGGCTGGGTTTCGAGCCAAGTGGCAACTTCAAGCGCGCTTTCGCAGTGAGCCCGCATCCGCACGCCAAGCGTTTCCAGCCCTTTCAGGAACACCCAGGCGTTAAATGGGCTCATGGTCGGGCCACCGGAACGCAGGAAGCCATAGACTTCCTCCATCAACGCATTAGGGCCCACGACCACGCCGCCGACACAGCGACCCTGCCCATCCAGGTACTTGGTCGCGGAATGAATGACGATATCCGCCCCCAATAACAGCGGACGCTGCAGAACCGGCG
>JAEZAA010000316.1 GCA_023430625.1 Pseudomonadota bacterium | reverse complement strand
AAGACCCAATCCGGTGCCGCCATACCGCCGCGTGGTGGAGGAGTCGCCCTGGGCGAAGGCCTCGAAAACCGTGTTTTGCGCGGAGTCGGGAATACCGATGCCGGTATCTTCCACGTCGATCTGGATGCAGGTGCGTTGTTCGGTCGACTCGATCGCGGACAGTCCGATCCGGATATAGCCCTGTTCGGTGAACTTGATGGCGTTCCCCACCAGGTTGGTGATCAACTGCTTGACCCGTACCGGGTCGCCAATCAGGTAGTCGGGAATGGGGGTATGCTGGACCGCCGTGATCTCGACGCCCTTGGCGAGCGCGTGTTCGCCCAGCAGTTCCAGGATTTCGTCTACTTCTTCCTGCAGGTCGAAATCGATGGCGGCGAACGAATGGGTGCTCGCCTCGACCTTGGAGTAGTCCAGGATGTCATCCAATAAGGCCAGGAGGTGCGTCGCGGACTCGCTGGCCACCTCCACATAATTGCCTTGTTCGGCGTCTGTACTGGTTTCGCGCAACAGACTCAGCATACCGAGGATGCCATTCATGGGGGTGCGCAGCTCATGGCTCATGTGAGCCAGGAACTCGGCCTTGGCTTTCTCTCGGGATTCCGCCAGCAACCGCGAGCGTTCTTTCTCGTGGATCGTGGCGTTGGCTTCCTGCAGCGCCTTGACCGTGTTGGCTAATTCCTGGTTGGAGTTGCGTAGTTCAGCCGTCTGGCGCGCAACCTCTCGGGCCAGGCTCTCGCCATATTGGCTCAGGGTTTCGTCGCGTTTCTGGATCTCGTTCAACATCTCGTTGAAACCCTGGGCCAGCGCGCCGATTTCATCGGAACTCTGGTGATAGACCCGCAAGCTATAGTCGTTGCTCGACGCGACCCTCGCGACGATCCGGCTCAGCATCTGAATCGGGTTGGTAATGGCGCGTTGCAGGCGTGATAGCGCCAGTGCGGTCACAATAAAGGCTGCCAGATAAATTGCACCAACGATGAGAGCCCGTTGATTCTGTTGTTCTTTAAAGGGCAGCAGACTGGTGCGGATATAGACACTGCCCAGTTGCTCACCATCGAACACCACGGGCTCGACCACGTGCAGCGTGTGCTCGGTAAAAATGGCATTGGGCTGGGCCGTGGGCCAGTGCAGACGGCCATCCCGCAGGAAGTTCTCGTTGTCCTGCGAATAGCGCTCCCCCTGCGCATGGGGGGCGCGATATTGGGCGAACACGCCGCCGTCTTCATCGAGAAGATCCGCGGCAACAACTTCCTGAACCGACTTGAGGGCCGACAGTGTTTCGTTTGCCGTGTCGCGATCACGGAAGCTGAGCGACGCCAGGCTGTTGTAGGCAATCAGTTGCGCCTGTGAGGTGATGCCGTGAGTCAGGTTCTGGCGGTGATAAACAGATTGCATCCACATGTATGCCAGCGAGGTTCCCAGCAGCGCGACGCCAATCAGGATCAGGTTAACCAGAAGCAGCTTTCTGGTGACGGTGAGGCGAGGGCGAAATTCGTTCATCAGGCTACTTCTCGCTGACCCGCGCCAGTTTGAGGAGGCGAGAACTCATGTGCAGTCCACGCTCGCGCACCAACCGGTAATTGACGTCGAACCGGAGCTTTCCGTCTTCATTGAAGAAGGTCACGATTTCATTCTCGTCGTCGTATTGCCCCTCTGTGCCAACCGTCAGGACTGGACGGGACGCGACGGCCATGAGAATGGCCTCGCGTTTATCTGCCGGAATCGTACTGAAGTAGATGAGATTGCAATCGGCGATGTCGAGGACGGAGTCATAGACGTTGATGCGGATCTCGTGATTGCGCACCTGCTTTTGTTCAAGCGGCTTCAGATAGGGGATCAGGGGGTCTGTGCTCGCTGTGCAGATCTGGAGCTGGCTGAACCGGGCGGAGCTTTCCTGGGGCCATTCGACAAACTTCAGGAAATTAAACAGATACGCCGCCTTCAATTGATACTCGCTATATTGCTCATCAGCCCACGCAAGGGCTGCTGGCAAGAGGAGGATTGCCAGCAAAAAGGAGCGCAGTGTCGGCTTCCCGTGAGGGGCCTGTCGAAGACTTTCCATTAGCGACTATGGTCCAGATGCGCGAAACGTTTTCAGTATAGCCGTTAAGCCGGACCTTGCGATGATCGTTTTGACGGATTCAAACTGCGAATGGCCTGACATCAGTGCTTATCATAAGGCGACCGCTGTGTCGCCGTTCCGTTTGCTTTGGTGTTTTCTTGTATCCGTGAAAATCCTGCATTTATACCACTAAACCCAGAAAATTCCTCTAGTTGGCGCAACAACTTCGGGTGAGTCGTTAAAAGGTGACGCTTTGTCATTTTTGTCGACAATGGATACAACTAAAGCAGATGTGCACGTAAATCAGCCATCTAGGCCGGGAGGCATCTAGATCGCAAAGAGATCGTGGTGGGTACCTGGCCGCCGCCACTTTATATCAAACCGTTCCTTGAGTGAATGGGTGGTCATCCGAGTCAAAGGGTTTTTGAGGGGGTAGGTATTATCATGAACCAGACGAAACGACATCACTACATTGATTCAGTCGAACAGGCATTAGGCGATGCGGCCGGGCGGGGGATCATCCACCTGAACCTGGATGACGAACCCATCGCCGGAACACGGATTCAGGTTAAGGGGCGCGAGTTGGTGAGCTTTGGCTCCTGCTCCTATCTGGGACTGGAACAGGATCCGCGTTTGATTGCAGGAGTCATCGAGGCGGTTCAGCGCTACGGCACCCAGTTTTCGTCCTCCCGTGCCTATATGTCCCTGCCATTGTACGAGGAGCTTGAAGCGACACTTGGCCGCATCTTCAACAAAACAGTGCTGGTAACACCAAGCACCTCGCTTGGACATCAGGCCGCGCTGCCGGTTCTGGTGCGGGACGAGGACGCGGTCATCCTCGATCATCAGGTCCATGCCAGCGTGCAGAACGCAGTCCAGATTCTCAAGCCCCGGGGCATTCCCGTGAAACTGGCACGGCACAACTCCCTGGAACATCTTGAGGAGCTGATTCAGCAGTTGAAGCCCCACCACCGGCATATTTGGTATTTGGCCGACGGGGTTTATTCCATGTACGGTGATTTTGCACCCACAGCCGGTCTGCTGGATCTGCTGCAGCGCTACGAGCAGCTTCATATCTATTTCGATGACGCCCATGGCATGAGCTGGCATGGCGCGCGTGGATGCGGTTTCGTCCACTCGCAGATTCCGGACCACCCCCGAGTCATGCTGGCGGTATCTCTGAACAAGGCGTTCGCCTGTGCGGGCGGCGCGTTGGTGTTTCCAAATCCGGAGTGGGCACGCAAGGTACGCACGGCTGGGCCCACCCTGGTGTTTTCCGGTCCGGTGCAGCCGCCCATGCTGGGCGCGGCGCTGGCCTCGGCACGTCTGCACGTCGAAGGGGCGCTGGAACCAATGCAGGCGCGCCTGGCGCAACTGATGGATTACACGAAGACGCGCTTGCTGGCCCACAATCTACCGCTGCTGTCCCATGAGGCGACACCGATTTTCTTTATCCCGACCGGCTTGCCGCGGGTTGCCTACAACCTGATTGGACGGCTCTATCGCGAAGGCATCTACACCAATATCGGCACCTTTCCGGCAACGCCCATGCAGCGCGGCGGTGTCCGCTTTACCATCACGGCGCAGCAGCAGGAGGCCGACATTGATCGCCTTGCCGCGCTGTTTGCCGAGCATTACCTGCCGGCACTGGAGGAGGAGGGCGTTACGCCGCAGGATGTGGAGCAGGCGTTTACCCCGCCACTGGACCTTGAGCCCCTGCAAGCTGCCGCAGGGCGCAGGGTCGTGACACCGAAATGGCCACTGACCCTGACGATTTGCGACCATATTGACGATCTGGACCCACAGGCATGGGACGGCCTGTTCGCGGCGAGAGGACCCTTCAGCGCCTCCTATCTGCGCATGCTGGAGGCGGTGTTCCGGCCGGATGAGGCGACGGCTGGTGCGGAAGGCGGCAAGCCCGAGAATCTCTGGCAATTTCGCTATGCCACAGTCCGTGATGCGTCTGGCCAGGTGGTGCTGGCGGCGCCCATGACCGCCGCTCTGATGAAGGACGACCTGTTCGCACCAGCGGAGACCTCTGCCCAGGTCGAGGTCCAGCGCCGCCAGGATCCTTACTGGCTGACATCGCGGATTGTCATGCTGGGCAGTGCCGGTAGCGAGGGCGATCCCTTGTACATCCGCCGCGACCATCGGCAATGGCGCGAGGCGCTCAGCCTGTGTGCGGACGCTTTGCGCCAGTTCGGCGAGGAGACCGGCGCATCGCTCATTCTGCTACGGGATTTTGATCACCCCGTGGATGAGGACCTGACCGGGGAGCTGTTGAAACAAGGCTTCGTTCAGATGACGTTGCCCGACCGTTATTGGCTACCAGCCTTACCCTGGCGCAGCGAGGATGAATACCTAGCCAGTCTCTCGTCACGTTACCGCTACAGCCTGCGCAAGGAAGCGTTAGCCTACCGACACCTGTTTGAGGTGCGGACCGATCGGGCCGTTTCGGCTGAGTTGCGCGATCAGTGCTATCAGCTGTATCGCCAGGTGCAGGCCCGAGGCCTGCAGGTGAATACCTTCCCGCTGCCGACGCGGCTGATCGATGCCTATTTCGAGCACGAGGAGTGCGATGTGATCCGGCTGCATCTGCATGAACCGCAGGGGCAGGGAGAGCAACCGGATCAGCCGGTGGCGGTGATGTTCTCTCATGTGTCGGGTGGCGTTTATAGTGCGGGATATGTGGGGCTGGATTATCGCTATCTGGATAGCCACAAAATTTATAAGCAGATTCTGTATCGAACGGTGGAACGGGCGCGGGAGCTGGGCTGCCGAAGCCTTCATCTGGGATTCACGGCGGGGCTGGAGAAGCGCAAGGTGGGAGCATTGGCACGGCCAACCTGCGGCTATGTTCTGGTGCGGGATCACTTTAACCTGGATGTGGTGGAATCCATGACCCTCACGCCCGGCGTCAAGATGGGATGAGATGACCAGAGTACCGGCGCCGCTGGTTACAGGGGCGCCGGTCCGGTTAGCTGAACCTAGAAACGGTAGGAAACTGAGCCGTAGGCGCTGAAGCCGGCCTTCGGCAGATCGTTCTCGATACGGATGGACGCGGGCTCGCGGACATCCTCGTCGAACAGGTTGTGAAGCGCGACTGTTACATCCAGCTTGTTGATCAGATTGCGGCGGTGGAGCGCGACATTCACCAACGTATATCCGTCCAACGCATCCCGGGTATCGTCTCCAGTTCGTTCCCGCTCACCCACGTAATGCACCTGCGGCACCAACAGCCACTCTGCCAGGAAGCGCCATTCAGCCCGCAAATAGGCCTGGTGGGCAGGGCCGCTGCCGGTGACTTCGCGATTCTTGGCATCGTGCACATTGACGTAGGCGTAGTTTCCGGAAAGCAGTAAATCTGGCGAAACCTGATAGCGAGCTTCAAACTCGCCGCCATAGGCCTTTTGCAGGCCAGCGTTGCGGTTGATGTAGGCCACGCTGCCATCGTCGCTGGGCTGTAGGCCAATGAGGTTGCGAGCCTCGTATTTGTAGATGTTCAGGTCATACTGGAAGCGAGTTGTCGGACGCACACTGATCGCCAGCTCGACCGTATTGATCACCTGCGGATCCAGATCCGGGTTTCCTGCGGAGACAGGGTTGTCGGAATAGAGCTCATAGAAGGATGGTGCCCGGAAGGCACGTCCGTAGAGGACTTTGGCGGTGATCTTGTCCGTGGCGGCCCAGACCAGGGCCATCCGCGGATTCACGGTTTCGCCAAAGTCCGAGTAATGGTCGTAACGGATACCACTGGTCAGACTCCAGTCTGGATGAAACCACCATTCGTCCTGCAGCGACAGGTAATAGTTTTTACGGTGGTTCGGTTGCATGAAGACCTGGTCAGTTCCCCAAAACTGGCGAACCTCGCCGACCACGGGCGTTGAATAGACATCGAAATTCTTGGTTTCCCGCACCCGATAGATGTCGCCATAGTAGATGCCGCTACCAATCCTGACCCGGTGTTGCTCGAAACCCGAATAGAAGCTGGCGATATCGAGGCGGTAGTTGTTCTCCCACACCTCTGGATTGCCCACCAGCCCGTTCGGAGCGTCCACATCGACCAACTGGCCGTCGATCGGGATCTGGAAATAGGTGCCGGGCGGAAGCAGCATCGTATTCCGCTCATTCTGTTGATCGACGTGGTGCATGCTGAGCGTCGCGGTCAGGCCCCAGTTCTCGCTCAACGTGGGATTCAGGTACTGCAAATCGGTACTGTAGCGGGTGCTCTCGTAACGCCCGGTCGGGTCAAGAGCTTCAAAGAAACCTGCGCCATTGCCGACGTTGTCCCGGCCCTGGTACCCGGCGCGCAAGCGCCACAGATCCCATTCCAAATCCAGGCGCAGGTCCACGGCACGGCGTGAGAGCTGGGTCGCACCGGGGGCCTGTGACGCATTGGTGCCATAGAAGGCATCCAACTGGGTCTGATAATCGGAGTCAATGGTTTCCCGGGGGCCGTCGGTGTCGCTGACTTCGGCGGTAAACGCCAGGCTGGCGGAGCCCAGTCGGGCGCTGGTCAAGAGCCAGGCGTCCTTGGTGTTAAAACTGCCATAGCCGGCGCCGACTTCATCTTCCACGATATCATTCGCGGTTTTGGTCAGGATATTGATCACGCCACCAAAGGCGTCAGCGCCGTAGATGGCCGATCCGGGCCCGCGGATGATCTCGATGCGCTCGATAGCGCGCACCGGCATGCCGCCCCAGATGCCGCCCCGGTCGCCCCGGTACAGACTGGTGATGGGGATGCCATTGACCAGGATCAGCGTATCCGGATTGACGGTGGAAAAGAGTCCGCGGAACGAATAGATCGGGTTGTAGTTGGAAAAGGTATTTCCCACATGCAGACCGGGCACGGTTTCCAGCACCTGGTCAAGATCGGTTGCGCCCATGGCGCGGATATCCGCGGCCGTGATGACCGTGGCGACAGCGGCGGCTTTCTCGATCGGCATGAGCGTGCCGGAGGCGATATTGACGTACGGCTTCTCCATAAGCTCTTCAAGGTCCATCTCCAGCAAGGCTGCATTCGGAGTGGCTGCCAGTGCGACCGAGATCGCCAACATTGATACCGCAGTGAAAATGATTTTCACAGTCAAAGGGCCTAGTTAACTGAGGTGCTACGATCTGGATATTCTGGATGCATCAAATATGCATCTGGGATGCACGATATTGCTTGCTGATGCACTCAGGATCAACCTGGGATACGGAATCTGTGACAAAGTTTTTAATACGTTTGTCCAAAAGTTCCGACAAGACCCCGGCTGACCCGAGATTGTAGACAGAATTTCACGTTTTCGCGAAGAGGGCTGGCAAAAAAGCCAGCCGCACTCAGTCTAGCCGCACTTGCTGTCGCCGCAGTTCAGGCAGGTCATGCAGCCATCCATGATGATCACGGACTTGGCGCTGCACTTTTTACAGAGGGTTGCGCTGGCGGGGAAGGCGGGAGCCTCGTCGCTAGTTTGGGCGGCGGATTGTTGCCGGGCTTCGAATTCGGCCCGCTTCTCCGCCAGGATGCGCTTCTGGATGTCGCTCATTTCCTCGCTTTGAATCAGACCGATGGCCTTCATGTGCTTCTCGATCACGGCGCCCATTTCGGCCACCAGCGACGGCATGAAAATACCGCCTTTCTTGTAGTAGCCACCGTCCGGTGCATAGACCGAACGCAGCTCTTCCACCAGAAAGGTAACGTCACCACCTTTGCGGAATACGGCGGAAATAACCCGAGTCAGCGCGAGAACCCACTGGAAATGCTCCATCGACTTGGAGTTGATGAAGATTTCGTAGGGGCGGCGGACTTCGTGGTCGGTGCCTTCGTTCAAGATGATGTCGTTGATCGTGATATAGAGCGCGTGGTCGGAGACCGGCGGCTTGATCTTGTACGTCGTGCCCAGCAGAAAATCCGGGCGCTCGATATTCTCGTTCATTTCGACCGGCTTGGGCTCGTTGACAACGGGGGCCGGTACTTCTGCAAGGTTCGGCTTCTTGACCGCGTAGCCGATGATTTTTTTATCGATTTTGACCGTCATGTGCTTAATCCTGGAATCTCTTACGTGCGTCTCGATAGATGAATACGGTGAAGCTGGAACCGAGGAAGCCGGACCCGGTCGGTTGGGGCCAGCTTCCCTTGGCGGCATCAATACTTGCCGTATGTTCCTTCCTTCAGGGCGTCAAACAGGTTTGCCGCAGAGTGAATCTCGCCATCGTACTCGATCTGCTCGTTACCTTTCACGCTAATCGTGCTGCCATCTTCCAGAGTGAACTCGTAGGTGGTGTTTTCCAGGTCCTTGTCCTTGACCAGTACGCCCTGGAAGGCTTCCGGGTTGAAGCGGAAGGTGGTGCAGCCCTTGAGTCCCTTCTCGTAGGCATACATGTAGATGTCCTTGAACTTCTCGTACGGGAATTCCGTCGGTACGTTGGCCGTCTTGGAAATCGAGGAGTCCACCCACAGCTGCGCCGCGGCCTGAATGTCCACGTGTTGCTCCGGGCTCACCTCGTCGGCGGAGGTGAAATACTCCGGCAGCTGCTCCTCCGGATTCTGGCTGAACGGCATGGCCTTGGGGTTCACCAGTTGGCGATAGGCCAGGAGCTCGAACGAGAAAACGTCGATCTTCTCCTTGGTCTTGCGGCCTTCCCGGATCAGGTTACGGGAGTAGTGGTGCGCAAAGCTCGGCTCAATGCCGTTGCTGGCGTTGTTGGCCAGAGACAGCGAGATGGTGCCGGTGGGCGCAATCGAGGTGTGGTGAGTGAAGCGCGCACCTTTCTCGGCCAGTTTTTTCACCAGTTCAGGCTCGAATTCCGCGATTCGCTGCATGTAACGGCTGTACAGGGCGTGCAACACCTTGCCCTTGACCTTGTCGCCGACCTTGTAACCATCGCGCACCATTTCCGGACGCTTGGCCAGCATTTCGCCGGTGACGACGAAGTCGTCGTTCATGATCGGCGCTGGGCCTTTTTCCTCGGCCAGCTTGAGACCTTCGCGCCAGCCTTCCAGCGCCATTTCACGGCAGACTTCTTCGGTAAAGGCGACAGACTCTGAGGAGCCATAGGACATGCGCAGCATGGCCAGGGTTGAACCCAGGCCCAGGATACCCATGCCGTGACGGCGCTTATGGGTGATCTCATGGCGCTGACGATCCAGGGGCAGACCGTTGATTTCCACCACGTTGTCCAGCATGCGGGTGAAGATCGCGACAACCTTGCGATATTTCTCGTAATTGAAGCGCGCTTTGTCGGTGAAGGGATCTTCCACGAACTTGGTCAGGTTCACCGAACCCAGCAGACAGCTGCCGTAGGGCGGCAGGGGCTGCTCGCCGCAGGGGTTGGTGGCGCGGATGTTCTCGCAGAACCAGTTGTTGTTCATCTCATTGACCTTGTCGATGAGAATGAAGCCTGGCTCGGCGAAGTCATAGGTGGAGCTCATGATCGCGTCCCAGATCACCCGGGCCTTGACGGTCTGGTAGATGCGGCAGGCCACGCGGCCTTCGGCGTCGGTGACATAGGCCTGATCCACCGGGAAGGAGCGGAACACGAACTTGCTGCGGTCGCTCAGGTCGAGGCCGTCTTCTTCCACTTCCTGACGGGTCATAGGGAAGGAGAGTTCCCAATCCGCGTCATTCTTGACCGCATTGATGAAGTCTTCCGTGATCAGCAGGGACAGGTTGAACTGGCGCAGGCGGCCGTCTTCCCGCTTGGCGCGGATGAAATCCAGTACGTCGGGGTGGTGCACGTCGAAGGTCGCCATCTGCGCGCCACGACGGCCGCCGGCGGACGACACGGTGAAACACATCTTGTCGAAGATGTCCATGAAGGACAGGGGACCGGACGTGGTCGCGCCGGCACCGGCAACGTAGGCGCCCTTCGGCCGCAGCGTGGAGAACTCGTAACCGATGCCGCAGCCGGCCTTGAGGGTGAGGCCTGCTTCGTGGTTCTTGCCCAGGATGTCATCCATCGAATCGGTGATGGTGCCCGAGACGGTGCAGTTAATGGTGGAGGTGGCGGGCTTGTGGTCGCCGGCGCCGGCATTGGACATAATGCGTCCCGCCGGAATTGCGCCATGTTCCAGCGCCCAGATGAAGTCACGGTACACCTGTTCGCGGATTTTCTTGTTCTCGACTTCCGACAAGGCTCGGGCAACACGCTCGTAGGTGTCCTGGATGCTGCCGTCGACAGGCTCGCCGCTCTTGGTTTTGAGCTGGTACTTGGTACCCCAGATATCGTTGGACGCGGGTTGCATTGCAATATTATCGACTGCTGCCACCAGTTTTTGGACCTTCGCGTTCATTTCACCCTCTTCTTGTCTGCTTTTCTAACTTGTGAATGGCTAAAACCCTGTTAGAGATAACCACAAGATATGGTAGCTGGTGGGAGTTGACATTTTCGTCATTATCCTCCCTCGCTCCGTTCCTTCACCGGATTCAGCGACTTGTTCATCCGGTGCCTCGCGGCTTGAAATCCCGATTTGCCGCCGCCTTGTCCCTTAGCGACGGAAAGCATATTTCGTGTCCTGGATCTGCCGAAGACCCAATATGTGTGCTTTGCGGCTGGAAGTATAACAGCATATTGTGTGATTTGAAGTTTGCCAAAAGAAAAATTCTGTTGTCTTTCGAATCCGCCAATATGCCGCCGCGAAGGGGTGGCACCGCACAAATGCTCAAGGATAGTGGGATGGCAGGGCGTTCAGCAAATGTGATAGGCCGGCTTTGCGCCTAAAAAATGCCCAAAGGCACACACTATATATTGTGTATCGGCATTAAGGCGTCAGCTGGTACCAAAGTCTGATCTAAAGCCTCCAAAGCGAGACTGGTCAGAAAGTATTCCGCTATTAACGAGCGCTTACCAAAAAGGTGGTTCCGGGCAGGCCTGCCGGCCGGCAGAAATCGAGGAATTGGTTTATCCTTTGTGGGGTTAAATCTATCCAAACGGAATCTTCCATGCAGTGGCTTCTGAATCTCCGTCTCCGTTACAAATTCTGGTTGGTGAACTCCGCCTCATTCGGCATTGCTCTGGCGCTGGTGGCCTGCGCGATGGTCGTGCATACCAAGGCGATTGAAGAGCGGGAGGCGCAGGCGGCACAAACGCGCCTGGAGGCATGGCTGCCGGCCTTGCGAGCGATGCCGCAGATCCAACTCCTGAGCCTGATGCGGGGGGAGTGGTTCGCAGTGCCGGTGGAAGGCTCGGCGACACCAACACAAGCCAAGGCCTGGGGGCCGGAGCTGCTGCAGGCGGTTCGTAGCCATCGTGGTTCTGACCTGCTGGTCCAGCGCCAGGGCGTGTCGCAATGGCGGTCCGATCAGCCCGACTACTGGGCAATCGCGGCCTTTGTACCTGAGCAGGAGCTGGTCATCGGGCTGCGTGTGGCGACCCCAACAGTGCTGCAAACCGCCCTGGCTCAGGCGCCGGTTTATGCCCTGGCTGTGTTCGTGCTGATGCTCGTTCTACTGGTGGTGTCGCAGCTGTTGATCAGCTTTGTCGAGCGTCACATCAACCGCTTGAGGTATGTGATGCTGGAGGTTCAGCAGAAAAACGACCTGACCTTGCGGGTGCCGATCGATTGCCGTGACGAGATCGGGCAGATGGCGGAAGCCTTCAACCAGATGCAGCAAGGCTATCAGAATACGGTGCGGGCGATTCGGGACAGTGCCTCGCATCTGAACAACGAGGTGCAGGCGCTCACGCGGGCGGCGGCGGATACCGACGCCCAGATGGATCGTCAGCAAAGCCAGACCGAGCAGGTGGTCACCGCCATGCATCAGATGGCGAGCGCGGCCCTGGAAGTGGCGCAGAACGCGGCAGGTACCCACGAAGTCTCGGAGAATGCGGCAGTGCGTGCCTTGGCGGGTGACGCCCGGGTCGGTCACACACAAACGGCGATCATTCAGTTGAGTGACGAGATTCTGGCTGCTTCACGCCTGATCGAACAACTGAACGAGAACAGCCAGCGGATTGAAAGCGCCACGGCTCAGATTCAGACCATATCGGACCAGACCAATCTGTTGGCCCTGAATGCTGCCATCGAGGCGGCCCGGGCCGGGGAAGTAGGTCGCGGCTTTGCCGTCGTGGCCGATGAGGTGCGTAGCCTGGCCCGACACGCCCATGAGGCGAGCGGCGCCATTAACCAAGTGGTGGATTCCATCCGGGCAGTGGCGGGCGAGGTCACGGCCACCATGGTATCGAGCCGCTCCATGGCTCAGCAGTGTGTTGAGCGGGCGGAAGAGGCGGCGCTGGTGCTGCGGGAAATCAATCAGGTGGTGGAACAGATCAAGGACAAGAACCTGATGATTGCCACCGCAGCCGAAGAGCAAAGCCAAGTCTCTGAGACCATCTCCGATGGACTGCGGGCGATCCGTGAGGATACGGCCCTGACCGCGGCCAGCGCCGCATCCGTGGCCGAAGCTGGCACGCAGATCCAGCGTCAGGCGGAGCGCCTGATCGATCTGGTCCAGCGGATGCGCATCTGAGGTGACAGCGCGCCTGATCCCGCCGCTTGGTCCTGCGTGCGGGAGTCAGGCCGGTTCGGCCTTTTTCTGCCAGCGTTTTTCCAGCAGTTTTTTGATCTCTCCGCCAAGCCCGTCAGCCGACGCCGGGTTCTGACCGGTCACGAGCCGTTCGCTAACCACCACTTTCTTCTGACCGGGTGCTGCACTGACGAAGCGCGCGCCCCGTTTGGTCAGTTCCGTTTCCAGCAGAAATGGCACGGTGTTCTCCAGTCCAAGTCCTTTCTCCTCCTGGTCGGAGAATGACGTCAATTCCTTGCCTTTGATTAATAGCGTGCCGTCGGCCAAGCGTACGTCCAGCAGGGCAGCCGGACCGTGGCAGATCGCGGCAACGATGCCGCCGGTGTTATAGATGTGTGCCGCCGCCGCGGCTAAGTGCTGGCTCCCTGGGAAGTCCCACATGGTGCCGTGCCCGCCGGCAAAGAAGATGGCCTGGAAGTTGCCCGCCTGGATCTCCTCCGCGGACAGTGTGTTCATCAGGGCCGCCTGGATCATGGGATTTTCCATGAAGCTGGCGTTGACCGGGTCGCTCTTGTCTTCGCTCGCCGGATCCATGGGCACTGGGCCACCGTCGGGGCTGGCAAAGGATACTTCGCAGCCTGCCTCCGTCAGAATCCGGTATGGGTGGCTGACCTCCGAGCAGTGCCAGCCGGTTTTCTTCCCGGTATCGCCCAAATCAGCGTGATTGGTAAGTACAAAGAGTACGCGTTTCGTCATGCCGAGCCTCCTGAATGAACCATTAGGAATTGCTGTGCTTCGACTAGCGTACAGATTGTGGCCGGTTGGCCCAACGGCGAGGGATTAATTTGGATTTAGCTGGTGCGATGGTGACCAGAAACCCTGAGGGCAGATGTTGCAGGCATTAGCAGAGGAGGGTTGTGGGATGCTCGTAGAAAGGGCAGGGGTGAAGCCCCCTGCCGTCTCCTTGCCAGTTCTAGCCGTATAAGCAGAGGTAAGAGCTGTCTGCTTCGACCTTGACGCCGAACTTCTGGTTCGCTTCCACCACGAAGCTGTCGCCCGCGTTATAGCGGATCCAGTCTTCGCTACCGGGGAGGCGAATGGTGAGTGCACCCGAAATCACGGTCATGGTCTCGCGCTGGGAGGTGCCAAACTCGTATTCACCGGCCGCCATCACGCCGACCGTGGCTGGCAGGGTTTCCGTCTGAAACGCGATCGAGGTGACTTTACCGTCAAAATAACTGTTCGTCTTGAACATGCTCTTTTTCTCTTAAATGAACAAGGTTGTGGTGGCGGTTAATAGTGATGGCGGTTAATAAGAGCGCCAGGCTGACCTAGCTCTCTTTCCGGGTGCGCCGCTTGGGTGGTGGCGTGTCGCCTCCGCGATCCCGTGGCGCAGGCCGACGTGTGGCGGCGCGTGCCGGGCGCGAATCACCCGTCGGGGCGTTGCCGTCAAACTCGGAGATCCGCATCGGTTGGCCTTTGACCCGGGTTTTCTTCAAGTGCTGCTCAATATCCCGGGGCATACCATCGGGCAGATCCACGGTGGTGAAATCGTCAAAAATGACAATCGGGCCAATATGCTTGCCGTCGATGCCGCCTTCGTTGGCAATCGCACCCACGATTTCACGGGGGGATACCTGATGCGCGTGACCGACTTCGATCCGATAGCGCTTCATGCCGGCTTCCAGTTCGGGCAGTTCCTTGCCGCGCCGACGTGGACGCTCGCTGTCGCCTCGACTGCGCTCGGGGCGCGCAGAGTCACTGCGGTAGCTGTCGCTGCGGGTGGCGCCACGCTCTTCGCGAATGCGCATTTCCTCGACCACAAATGGCTGTTGCTTCTGAGCCAGGTAGGTCAGGGCGGCGGCCACGTTTGCCGCATCGGTTTCCAATTCGCCGCAAACACGGTCGACGACGTTCTGGAAGAAGTCCAGATCCTGATTGGCGAGAACTTCCGCAACCTGGGACTTGAACTGGTCGATCCGGCGCTCCGCCACAAGCTGGGCAGACGGAATCTGCATTTGCTCGATCGGATGCCGTGTCGCCTTCTCGATGGAGCGCAGCAGGTGACGCTCGCGGGGCGTCACGAATAGGATGGCGATGCCGGTACGGCCGGCTCGGCCAGTGCGCCCGATGCGGTGAACATAGGCTTCCGTGTCGTACGGGATGTCGTAGTTCACCACGTGACTGACGCGTTCCACGTCAATGCCGCGGGCGGCCACATCGGTGGCCACGATAATGTCGAGCTTGTTGGTTTTCAGGCGCTCGATGGTGCGCTCGCGCAGTTGCTGATTCATATCGCCGTTCAATGCCGCCGCGGAAAAGCCGCGCGCTTCCAGCTTCTCGGCCAGTTCCGCCGTGGCGTTCTTGGTGCGGGCGAAAATGATCATGCCGTCGAATTCTTCGGCTTCCAGAATCCGGGTCAGGGCGTCCAGTTTCTGGTTGTTGCTGATAAAGCAGACCCGCTGCTGGATGGTTTCCACCGTGCTGGTCTTGGACTGGATCTTGATCTCCGCCGGATCGCGCAGGTGGCGCCGGGCGATGTCGCGGATCGCATTGGGCATGGTGGCGGAGAAGAGTGCCAGTTGCCGCTCGCTGGGCGAGTTCTCGAGAATCCATTGGATGTCGTCGACGAAGCCCATCTTCAGCATTTCGTCGGCTTCGTCCAGTACCAGTGCCGACAGGGTGGACAGATCGAGCGTGCCACGGCGCATATGATCCATGACCCGGCCTGGGGTGCCGACGATCACCTGGGCGCCGCGCTGCAGTTGACGCAGCTGGGGCCGGAAATCCTGGCCGCCGTAAATGGGCGCCACCTGGAAATCGGGCAAATGACGGGCATAGGTCTGGAAGGCTTCGGCGACCTGGATCGCCAACTCGCGCGTCGGCGCCAGTACCAGTAATTGGGGCTCCTTGCGCCGGACGTCCATGCGGCTCAACAGGGGCAGTGCGAATGCAGCGGTTTTACCGGTGCCGGTCTGGGCCTGGCCCAGCAGGTCGCGTCCCGCCAACAGGGCAGGAATACTTTGGGCCTGGATGGGCGAGGGGGTTTCGTAGCCAACGTCTTTGACGGCCTGGAGTACAGGAGCGGAAAGACCGAGCGTATCGAAGGATTCAGGGTATTGCTCTGATGACATAAATTCAGGAGACCTATCTGCGGACGGAGAAGAGGCGGTCCACCAGAATTCCCCAATGCCAACGGACTTGCCTCAAAAATGAGAGCGCGAAGTATACAGGATTCGCGAACCTATACGTTAGGGCTATTTTACAGCGCCTGCGCTCCGTAAAGCCTACAGTGGTCGGCGCGGAGCCCCAAGCCGACGGGGGCGGGGCAAGGTCCCGGACGCCCATGCGCGCAGACTTCCGTTTGCCGAATAGAGTAAGATATGCCACTCAAGGTAGACGTAGGCGTGGAGCCAGCGGAGTTTATGGGCGGGCAGGACAGTAAGAAACTCATCGAAATCAACTTGCCAGTACTGAAGGAACGGACTGACCTAGTGCTGCGCGGCGCGGGAAGATTCGCGATCAGCACCATGAAGCTGCCCAAAGCTTTCTGGCCGATTGCCCAGCTGTTGCTCAACGATACCGAAATTCGGCGCGAAGAGCTGGGCGAGGCGCTCGATCAACTGTTCGAGGCGCTCTACCGCCATCCGGTCACCAGCCAATCGCGGGCCTTTACCAGCTATCTGCGCAAGGCACGGGTACTGCCCAATGAGGAAACCACGGAAAACCTGATCCGCTTCCTGGTCAACCAGGTGGTGGCGCGCAGCCCGGTGGAAATTCCCGATCCCATCATCAACGAGTTCTGGACCTTCTTCCATGAACTCATGAGTGCGCCAGAGCTGAAAGGCCTGGTGGAACTCAACCTGGATATCGTGCGTTCTGTCTTACGCACCTACGAGCCGCTGATCGTCGATCTGGTCAACCGGGTCAAGCAGATCCGCCGCTTCAACCAGATCGCGCTGGGCGAGATGATGCAGAAGGTGCACGTGTTGCGGGGCGACCTGCTGATTCTGCGCCGCCAGATCCGTGCGATCCGCTACATCAAGCCGTTTCTGCAAACTGATCCCAAGGACTTTGCCGCCCAGGCGCAGATCGTCGCGCAGATGGTACGAGAGTTCGGCCCGCTGTTTATCAAAATGGCCCAGGTCGCGGCGGCCAACGCCGACTTCCTGCCGGACGAGATCGCCAAGGAGCTGCGGGTTTTCCAGGAAGACGTGACGCCCATGACGCCGGAGGAGGTGACCATCGCCTTCCTGGAATGCTTTGGCAAAACGCCGGCGGAAATGTATTTCCAACTCGACCTCAATAAGCCGCTGCGCTCCGGCTCCATCGGCTCCGTCTATGTGGCCAAGAAGGCCGTCGTGAAGGATGGCATTGAGGTATTGGTGCCAGTCGTGGTGAAGGTGGCGCGGCATAATCTGGAGCGCGAATTCCAGATGGGAACGTTGGCGCTGGAGCTGATGTTGATCAGCAGCCAGTACTGGGCACCCCATTCCAAGTTGCTGCCGTTTCTCGAGGCCATGTCGCGGCAGGTCAAAGAGTTCAACCGGGGGTTTGAGCAGGAGCTCAATTTCGAGGATGAGGCCGCGATCCAGCGGCGCTTCGCCGAGCGGGCGCGGCAGACCAAGGTCTGGCATGTGCCTCAGCTGTTTCAATCCTCGGGCCGGATACTGGAAATGGAGTACGTGGAGCACGCCATGGCGGTGAATCGAGCCATTGCGCTGCGCCACGGCCGCGATCGCCACCGGTTCCAGCGCAAGGTGGCGGAGAAGCTTCTGTACACCATGCTGCAGCACATTCTGGTCTACAACGAATTCCACGGGGATCTGCATCCGGGCAATATCATGGTGGCCGAGGATGGCGACCTGTTCCTGATCGACTGGGGCAATGCGGTGAACATGCGGGGTAAGTGGCACCTGGTGTGGAACTACATTGCCGGCGCCCTGCTGGGGGAGACCGACCGTCTGGCCGATGCGTTGATCGAGATGAGTACCCAGCCGGAGGAGAACCAGCGCCGCCGCGCGGAAATCCGCGAGGCGCTGGATGAAACCCTGCGCAAGCGCAATGTGGTGCCACTGGACCGCAACATGCTGCGGACCTTGCGTGCCGAGGGCACGGAAGGCCTGCATCGGCGCCTGCAATGTGTCATGCATCTACTGTCCAACAGCTATCAGCTCGGCATTGTGGTGCAGAGTGATTACCTGCACCTGTCACGTTCGCTGGTGGCCATGGCCGGTACCTATGCCAATCTTTATGCAGACATCCCCAAGACCACCATGTTGCGGGACATCGTGCGGGATCTTGCACTCTTTCCGCTGAATCTGGCGCGTGATCGCATGTCGGTCCAGGTGGAGCGCTTCCAGCAACACCTGCCATTTCTAAGCTGATTGCCTGCCGGGTAGAGCCCGGCTTCTCCAGTCCATTTTTCTTTTGGTTGTTTTCTGATCAGACGTCCTCCTGGATGGTATGGCGGTCACGGACGCCGCTGTCGCCGATCTCTATCATATGCACGGAATATGCAGACAATCAGAAGGTTCTTGCCGGGACGCGTTGGATGATCCCGGGGAGGTCCGGGAAAGGTGCAGTCAGAGGAAGATGGAATGAACCTACCCGATTTTGATGAGTTGGTGGCGCTGGCCCAATCGAACCCGGCGGAGCTGGAGCGATTGCGCCGGGAGATGATTGAAGAGGTCATCGCATCGGCATCCAATGAACGCACCCAGCGGCGTCTGCGGGGGCTGCAGTTTCGCATCGACGCGACCATCCGCCTGTCCCGTACTCCCATGGCGGCCTGCCTGACGATCTCGCGCATGATGCATGACTCCTTTATGGAACTGCGCGAAAGCTTGCTGAACGACACGCCTCCCAATGCGCGAGGTGACTCACCCGATTCGGCACCGGGTGTCGTGGTCAATCTGGCGGATGTACGGGCCCAGGGCGCGGCACGGCGGGCACACTAGTTCGCGCTACGCGGATACCCGGTATACTGCGGCGATCTGAACTGAGAGGTCGCCATGGTACGGGTATTGTTGGATCATCCACGATTTCTGGTCATCAACAAGCCGCCTGGCGTTGGCATGCATCAGGAGGGGCAGGTCCCCGGCATCCTGACGCTGGTCAAAAGCGAGCTGGGTTTACCTGAACTTTACCCGGTCCATCGTCTGGACAAGGTGACCTCCGGTGTTTTGTTGCTGGCCAAGGACGAGGACGCCAACCGGCAACTGTCCGCCGCTTTCCGGGAACGCCGTGTCGAGAAGTATTATCTGGCGCTGGCCGACCGCAAACCCGCTAAGAAACAGGGGCTGATCGTTGGCGACATGGCCCGCAGCCGGCGCGCCACCTGGAAGTTGCTCCATACCCGAGCACGCCCTGCGGTCACCCAGTTTTTCAGCGGTTCCATTGCGGAATCCGGTGAGCCAGCACTGCGCTGGTTCCTGCTGAAGCCAACGACTGGTAGAACCCATCAGATTCGGGTGGCCATGAAAAGTCTCGGCACCCCGGTCTGGGGCGATCCGCTCTATGGCGGTCTCGCTTCGTCACCGGTGCGGCGGCCAATAATCTCGCAACCCGAGCGCACCTATCTCCATGCCTGGGGCTTGCGGTTTCCCTGGGAGGACGGCCTCATCGAGGTCATGGCGCCGCCGGCGGATGGTGCGGCATTTTCACTTCAGCCATTGCAAGCTCAGTTACAGCAGCTGGCGCCACCCTGGAATCAGCCCTGGCCAGCGCTGGCACCGGCATTGCTGAAGCTGGTGGGGCGGGCGTCTCCCGAGGACAGGGACGAGGACCTTAGCCAAGATTCAGACTGCGAATCCACTGGATCAGCTGGGACTGATTGAGCGCACCGGACATGCGGGCAACCTCACGGCCCTGGTGAAAGGCGATCAGCGTCGGGATGCTGCGGATACCAAAACGGCCGGACACATTGGGCGCCTCTTCCGTATTCAGCTTCGCCAGACGAAAGTGGGGTTCGAGCTGCATGGCTGCGGCCTCGAAATGAGGCGCCATCATTTTGCAGGGCCCGCACCAGGCGGCCCAGAAATCCACCACGACCGGCGTTTCATTCTGGTTCAGAAGTTTCTGAAAACTCTGCTCATTGAGATCCATGGGGTGCCCCGTGAACAGGGGGCGCTTACACTTGCCGCAGTTTGGATGCTCGGTCAGACGCGTGGCCGGCACCCGATTGGGGGTTAGACACTGAGGGCACAGGATCTGTTGAATAGCAGCCATAAGGAACCCATTTTTCCAACGGATCGGTATTCTGCAAGATAAGGGCGCGACCGCGGCCTTTCAAGGACGATGCAGGTAGCGTTACAGCGCCTTGACCTTCTGTACACCGCAGCGGGCGCAGCGATAAAGGGTGACCAGCTTGCCCTGCTGAACGTCAAACTGCTTTTCCTTGACGATCTCCCACTTGTGAAAGCCGTTCTTGCACAGGGTTTTGCCTTTGGCCTTGTCCGATGCGGATGGGCGTTTGAACGGGATGACATCCCCCATGGATCCTCCAGAACCGGCCGATCTGCCGGTGGGGTGTGAACGAAATGGATGCATTAAACAATGTCACAAGAGGCGGGAATCCGGAATAGGCCTGGGCACGGGACGGCATATTTTTTTCTCTGAAAAAATCGTAATGCCCGGGTTGGGCCGCCAAGTTGAGCTTAAAGGGACCTGAGCTATGCTATGGACAGTTTCATGTTATTGAGGTGGTGGACCCGTGGCCGGCCGTGCTGAACAGTGGGGACTGAACGAGGTGCGCGGCGGCACGGCTGGGCGACAGGCGACATCCGCGCGCTCGCGCCTGTACCAGATCTTGGCGGTCAGTCTGGTGCTGCATGGCGCGCTTTTATGGCAATTGCCATTTCAGGCGGATCCTGAGCCCATCCCTGAGCCGCTTCAGCGACTGGCGGTGACACTGGTGAAAACACCGGTCGCTCCGCTGGAACCCACGCCTGTCTCACCGCCAGTCCTACTCCCAGTCCTTCCCGTTGAGGCGCCGCTAGCGTCCGAAGCCCTGCCGCCGAAGCAATCATTCGTTCCTGAGGAACAACCACTCGTTTCTGAGAAACAACCAGTTGTTCCTGATATGGCGCGAGAGCTTCCACCACCGGTGCGCGCCAAGCCAAAAGCCGTCGCGCCCGCCAAGGCAGTCGCCCAGACGCAGGTACGGCAGCAGCCCAGAACCGAAATGGCGCCGACGGCGCCAATTGCCGAGCTGGATTCTCAAGAGCACCGGGATCGTCCGGACCTCAAGAAGGTTGAGCCCGCGGCCATCCCTCCATTGGATGCTCCGGCAAGACTGAACGCGTCGTTTACCCAGATTGATCCCGCCCTTGCACGCATGCAGCCACTGGAGGATAGCGAGCTGGCGCGGGTCAAAATCAATGATCGCCGCTCCAGTCAGGAAATTCGCCGGTGGGACTGGCTCAACGAATATTTGGTCCGGATCGAGCGCCAAGTCTATGCCACCTGGGCACAAGCCGGCCGCTGGCCAGGCAGGCTCAACGGCGTGATTCGCTTTCAGTTGGATGAGCAAGGGCGCCTGCAGGATGCCTTCCTGCAGCTGGCGAGCGGCGATCCTGCGCTGGATAGATCCCTGTTGACCGCCTTGTCCCGCACCATGAAGCCTGGGCTGGAGGAAAGCCGCCAGCTGGCCGCGATGAATTACCGCCACTTCCGGTTTCACTTCAATGGGGCCGGTGAGGCGAGGCGCGGCCAGGAGCTCGTGCCCTGGGAGCAGGAAACCGCAGGCGAAGACCATAGGAGCCGCTGATGGCTTGGGGTAGAATGGCCGCTTTCAGGCATTCTCCAGAATTCTCCCGCCCTCAGAGTCGTTTACATGTTCAATACCAGCCAGGTCGTGATTCGCAATCAGCATTTGCTGGAATCCACCGCCACCCTCGTGATGAATCCTCCGCCCGATCAGTTGTTGCTGGAGCTGACCCAGCCCGTCCAGGTGCTGACCTGGGACTTTTCGGTTTATCAGACGTTGACGAACCAGCGCGTCGCCAACGTTGAATTTGCGCCGGTATCAAGTGGCGACGAGCACTTCGCCCAGGCTCTCATCTTCATGCCGAAATCCCAGGCCGAGTTTGATCTGCTATGGGCGACGGCCCGCGCCCGCCTTAAACCGGCGGCAACGGTCTGGATCGTTGGCGAGAAGCGTGAGGGGATCAATACCGCCGCCAAGCGTCTGCAGTCCCAGAACCTGTCTTTGGTCAAACTCGACAGTGCCCGGCATTGCCAATTATGGCGGGTGACCGGAGTGAATCCGGCGGCGGCGCCCGAGCTTAAGACCTTGTTTCAGACATTTTCGGTGGCCTGTGGCGAACGTTCATTGCAGGTGGCCAGTCTTCCTGGTGTATTCAACGTTGGGCGTCTGGATGAGGGCACCGCGCTGCTGCTGGAGCACCTGGGTGAGGTGCCGGCCGGCCGTTTGCTGGACTTCGGCTGTGGCGCCGGTGTCATCGGTGCCTGCCTGAAGGCACGCCAACCTGCGGCCCAGGTTGAGCTGGTGGATATTCATGCGCTGGCGCTAGCGAGTACGCGTGAAACCTTGGCGTTGAATGGTCTGGAAGGCAAGGTCTATCCCTCCGACGGACTGGCGCAGGTGGAAGGCCGCTACCGCGGCATCTACACCAATCCGCCGTTCCATACCGGCGTGAAGACCGATTACCGGATCACGGCCAATCTGATTCGCGAGGCCCGCGAGCGGCTGGAGAAAGGCGGCGAACTGCGTTTGGTCGCGAACGCGTTTCTGCATTATCCGGATCTGATCCGCGATGTGTTCGGCAACTGTGAAACCTTGGCGGAAACCACCCGCTTCAAGGCCTATCGCGCTGTGCGGACGAGCTGACCGATGGAGCAATCTATGGATGCACAGCCGCGGCGCTTGGACAAAGACCTGACGGTGAGCGCCGAACAGCAAGGGCAAATGGCGGTTGACTTGCTGGCCACGGAAACTGGGCTGTCCAAATCCGCGCTGAAAGATGCCATGTCCAAGGGCGCAGTCTGGTTGCAGCCTGGGCGGGGGCAGGGGCGTCGTCTGCGGCGCGCGCAAACCAAACTCTATCGAGGCGACCGGCTGCGCCTGCGCTATGACGCGGCCCTGCTCAAGGCGCCGGTGCCGGAGGCGCGTATGCTGTGCGACGAAGGCGCATACGGTATCTGGTACAAGCCCTCGGGCATGCTGGCCCAGGGCACTGACTATGGCGATCACCTGGCCTTGTTGCGGGTGGCCGAGCTCTGGCTGCGGGAAAATCGCAAGGATCAGCAGGCAACCGCCTGGCTGATTCATCGCCTGGACCGGGAAGCCAGCGGGCTGATGCTCATTGCCTACCAAAAGCGCGCCGCTGCTGCGCTTTCGGAAATGTTTCAGCAAAAACGCATGGAAAAGATCTACTGGGCGCAGGTTCTCGGTCAGACGCCGGAGGCAGGGCGCATCGACGAGCCGCTGGATGGCAAGCCTGCCGTGACCCGTTACGAACGCATCGATCAGGACCGGTCAGGCTCCATTTCAACGCTGGAGGTCAGTATCGAAACCGGTCGTCAGCATCAGATTCGTCGCCATTTCGAAGCCATTGGGCATCCCCTGATGGGCGACCCCCGTTATGGCAGTGGCAACAAGAATCGCGATGGTCTGAAGCTGGTGGCCTGGCATCTGGGGTTCCAGTGCCCCTTGTCCGGCAAGGCACGCCACTACGATCTGGCGGAGTTGGCGCCCGATTTATTTCAAGTCGCGCGGTAAAGGCTCCGAATGGACGTTGTTTGGGTACGAGGGTGATGGACGAGAGAGCCAAGCAGGGATTTGACGGCAAGGCAGCCTGGTTCCAGATGCGCATTTATGGCAATCGCAAAGGCGCCCTGCGCCTGGCGCTGTTGTGGGAGCAACTGCTTCGTCATGTGCCTGCGTTGGCTGCGGACCAGCCCTTGCAGATTCTGGATCTGGGTGCTGGCATCGGCCAGTTGAGCGCGCGGCTCGCGGCCAAGGGGCACAAGCTGACCCTGGTGGATGCCTCCCACGAAATGCTGACTCTGGCGCGGGAGCATTTCCAGTCGGAGGGGCTGACCCTGGAGCAGGCGGCGGTTCATTGCGCAGCGCTGGATGCGGTACCCGCGCTCGGCCTGCCACAGCAGGATCTGGTGCTCTGCCATGCGGTGCTGGAGTGGCTGCCCGATCCCCGCGAGGGTATTGCGGTCGCGGCGGCTTGCGTGAAAGCGGGCGGCTACCTGTCGCTCGCCTACTATAACCGGCACGGACTGGTGTATCGGAACCTGTTGCACGGCAATTTCGAGCGGATTCAGCAGGAAAACTACAGCGGACACCCCGGCGGGCTCACAC
Organism: Pseudomonadota bacterium; assembly: GCA_023430625.1. Lineage (GTDB taxonomy): Bacteria > Pseudomonadota > Gammaproteobacteria > Pseudomonadales > Oleiphilaceae > JAEZAA01. Next base: position 12,803 of record JAEZAA010000316.1, on the reverse strand, counting down.
CGGTTCACTCGCTGATTCCGGATGAGCTGGAAAGCTGGTTACAGCCGCTTGGCCTGCAGCCGGTTTATCGGGCGGGATTGCGCACGTTCTCGGATTTCATGGCGCGAGAGGTGGTCGACAAGTACAACTTCGAGCAGATCCTGGAGATGGAGCGCCGATTCGCCGAACAGGAACCTTATCGCTCCCTCGGGCGCTATCAGCATTTACTCTGCCGCAAGCTGTAGGGCTTATCAGGCGGGCTTGCGCGCAATCAGCAGAGCCCGCAGCGGCGCGGGATATCCCTCAATGGTTTTAGACGGATCGTTGGGGTCGAGGAATTCCTGCAGGGAATGGAAACGCATCCAGTCCGTCGCCCGTTGTTCGTCCAGCGTGGTGCGGTTGAGATCGACCACCCGTACATCCTGAAAGCCCATGCGCCGGACCATGTTGACCAACAGGTCAGGCGAGGGCAGCAGCCACACGTTGCGCATCTGGGCATAGCGCTCGCCCGGTAGCAGCAGGGTCTGTTCGTCCCCCTCCACCACCAGGGTCTCCAGCACCAGCTCACCGCCCGGCACCAGCGCATCCCGCAGCTCCTCCAGGTGATCAAACGGCGCCCGTCGGTGGTAAAGAACCCCCATGGAAAACACCGTATCGAACGCCTTGAGCGGGCGAGGCAGGTCTTCTGCTTTCAGCGGCAGGAAATGCACAGGCTCGTCCGGCAGGAACTGCTTTACCGCCTGGAACTGATTGAGGAATAAAGCAGAGGGATCGACCCCAAGCACAAAACTGGCGCCGGCACCCCGCATCCGCCAGCAGTGATAGCCGCTGCCACAGCCCACATCCAGCACGTAACGGCCGGCCAGAGGACTGATATGGGGCAGTACCCGGTTCCATTTCCAATCGGAGCGCCACTCGGTGTCGATGTGGGTCCCGAAAAACTCGAATGGCCCTTTACGCCAGGGATGCAAAGCCCGCAGCTCCTGTTCGATCTGCTGCTGTTGCTCGGTCGTGGCGTCGTCGGCGCAACCAATGGTGATCCGCTCGGCGTCGAGCAGGATCCGGGATGGCACCGGACGGGGCATGGCAGCCAATGCGGTTTGCCACTCATCCAGTTTGCCATGCGCGGCGGGATCGAAATTCTGCGCCAACGCAGCAGCCCATTCCGATGCCATGGGGGCTAAACGGTTACTGCTGATGGCTGTCAGAAAGGCGTTGAAGTCGGTCATTTTTCCGCGAGAATCGAGACGAAGTTAAAGCACTGAAACCACAGGGTGACCCGTGTAAAACCGGCCCGTAGCAGGCGTTGCCGGTGGGTTTCAAACGACTCCGGCACCAGTACGTTCTCCAGGGCGCTCCGCTTCTGGGCGATCTCCAGGTCACTGTAGCCCCGCGCACGCTTGAAACCGTGGTGCAGGTCGGTCAGCAGCGCCTGCTCGGCGGGATCCTCGAAGGCGATTTTTTCCGACAACACCAAGGCGCCACCGGGGAGCATGCCGCTGCAGATGCGGGCGAGCAGCGCTTCGCGTGCGTCCACCGGCAGAAACTGCAGGGTGAAATTGAGCACCACCAGCGAGGCCTGTTCAACCGGCATTGCCTGGATATCGGCCAGCTCGACCTGCACCGGGGCGCGGCCGTCGTCCTGGGCGATATACTCGCGGCAGCGTTCCACCATGGCAGCGGAATTGTCGACTGCGATGATCGAGCAGCCTTCATCAGGAAGGTTGTGGCGGATGCTGAGCGTCGAGGCGCCCAGCGAGCAGCCCAGGTCATAGCAGCGACTGGCGGGTTGGGCATAGCGGCGGGTAATAACGCCGATCATCTCCAGGATCATACCGTAGCCGGGCACGGAACGGCTGATCATGTCGCCGAATACGGCGGCCACCTTGGCGTCGAAGGTGAAGCCCTGAACGGCCTCCCGCGGTGTGGCGTAAATCTGGTCGCGGCCTGGCGTTTCGCTCATTTTTCGCTCGAAGTACAGAGGGGACGCGCATTGTAGCGCTCGACCCTGTCAGCGGCAATCCTCGAAGGGGCATCTGTAATCTTGCGGAAAGAGCGGATTTTGGGTTTGCCTGTCTGGCTCAAATAACGCTATAACAGTCACTTAACTTAATCTGGGGCTCATGCCCCCTCTTGTTTGCTTGTCTGTCAGGACGATCGCCATGAGCATTTCCTCTAGTACCATTGCCTCTATCAGCGACATTTTCAAAGGACAACTCGAATACGGCGCGGCGGTGACGGTGCGCGGTTGGGTCCGCTCCCGCCGGGATTCCAAGGCCGGCCTGTCGTTTCTGCACGTTCACGATGGCAGCTGTTTCGCCCCGATTCAGGCGGTGGTTCCCAAGGAGTTGGCCAATTACGAGTCGGACGTGCTGCATCTGACGGCGGGCTGTTCGGTGATCGTCACCGGCAAGCTGGTGGAGTCCCAGGGCAAGGGCCAGTCCCATGAAATTCAGGCAGACCAGGTTGAGGTAGTCGGTTGGATCGATGACCCCGAAACCTATCCGATCCAGCCCAAACCCCATAGTTTCGAGTACCTGCGCACCGTGGCGCACCTGCGCCCCCGCACCAACGCATTCGGCGCCATTACCCGGGTGCGAACCACGCTGATGCACGCTATTCACGACTATTTCTACCAGCGGGGCTTTCAATGGATCAACACGCCCATCATCACGGCCAGTGATTGTGAAGGAGCGGGCGAGTTGTTCCGTGTGAGCACCCTGGATCTGGTGAATCTGCCGAAGAATGACAAAGGCAAGGTCGATTTCAGCCAGGATTTCTTCGGCAAGGAAACCTTTCTCACGGTGTCCGGGCAGCTCAACGTGGAGGCCTACTGTCTGGCCATGTCCAAGGTGTATACCTTCGGGCCTACCTTCCGCGCAGAGAATTCCAACACCAGCCGGCATCTGGCCGAGTTCTGGATGGTGGAGCCGGAAATCGCCTTTGCCAACCTCAAGGATGATGCCGATCTGGCCGAGGATTTCCTGAAGCACCTGTGCCGCGTGGTGCTTGAGCAGCGTAGCGACGACATGGCGTTCTTTGCCGAGCGGATCGATCAACAGGCGATCAGCCGTCTGGAGCAGGTGGTGAACGCGGAATTCGTGCGCATGGAATACACCGATGCGATCCGCATCCTGGAACAGTCCGGTCGCAGCTTCCAGTACCCGGTGAAGTGGGGCGCGGATCTGCAATCGGAGCATGAGCGCTTCCTGGCGGAGGAATACGTCAAGGGTCCGCTGGTGCTGATGAACTATCCGAAGGACATCAAGGCGTTCTACATGCGCCTGAACGATGACGAGAAAACCGTGGCCGCCATGGATGTGCTGGCGCCGGGCATCGGCGAGATCATCGGTGGCAGCCAGCGGGAGGATCGGCTGGATATCCTGGACGCCCGCATGGCAGGCATGGCTAAGGAAGAACTCTGGTGGTATCGGGATCTGCGCCGCTACGGCAGCGTGCCACACGCGGGCTTTGGCCTGGGCTTCGAGCGCCTGCTCAATTATGTGACGGGAATGGAAAACATCCGGGACGCGATTCCATTTCCCCGGGTGCCCAACAGCGCATTGTTCTAGACGGCTGTGCTGAAACGACTGCACCACGGCCGCCCTGGGCGGCCGTAGCAATAAGGGTTAGGTCATGATCGCCGTGACGAAAGCAACCACCGCCAGCAGTCCCGCACCGGCACTGATCATCAACAGGCTGCGACGCAGCTGCTTGATTTGACGGCGCAAGGCCGCGCGCTCCTGCTCAAACACCTCTTGCCGCGTCAGCAGCTCCTGCTGACTTTGTTCGACCCGTTCCTGCAGGGCATCGGTGATTTTCATGACCAGATGCTCGCTGGCCTGATCCAGTTCATCGGAAACCGCTTCCTGTGCCAGGCGCCGCACTTCTTCGGCCGCCACGGCGGCAGATGCCGCATCTGGCGCGTCCGTATCGGGCTGATCGTCGTTGCCGGCTGGTCGCAACACCTGGGCCTTCAGTTCCAGCGCCAGATTATTCCGCACCTGTTCTACCTTGTGGGCGATGAGGGCGTCGAAGGTCTCCTCCACGGCGGTCAGCGCAGCGTCGGTGGCGCGTTGCTCCAGGGCGGCATAATCGATATCCGCGGGTGCGGTTGTCGCCTGCGCCTGGGCCCCGGCTTGTGACCGCAGCTCCTCGCGCAGTTGTGATTCGGTCTGGCGCAGAGCCGCTTCCAGCGCGACCATGCGTTCTTCGGTGTCAGTGTCGCGGTTGGGCGTGCTCTGTGCCTGCAGCGCCTGTAGCTGCTGACCAATCCGCTCATCCAGGGCAATGATTTGTTGCTCAAGTGCCGCCCGCAATTCGGCATCGTTGACGGAGGCCTGTTCTGCGGGTTGGCTCACGGAGGCGAGGCGTTCTTCCAGGGATGTTTGAATCCTGGCCAGCTCCGCGTGCTGGTCTGCAAGACGTTGTTCAAGCTGCGCTTGGAGCGCCGCGAAGTCGTCGGCGGTGACGCCAGAGGATTGCGCGGGGCGCTGGTCCTGATCCTGCAGCACCTGTTCCAACTGCTGGGCTTGTTGTTGCAGGCGTTGATCGAGAGTCGCCAGTTCGGACTTGAAGTCATCCGCCAAGGACGCGGATTGCTCAAGTTGTGGTGCGACCTGCTCCAGTCGATCGGAAACCTGGTCGAAGCGTCCAGCGAGATCCGTAACCTGGCTGGACAGTTGCTCCAGCTGTGCCAGGGCCGGGTTCAGGCGACCAGAGACCTGTTCCAGCTCGGCAGCAGCAGATTCCTGTTGCCGGGTCAGTTGTGACTGGATTTCCTCGACCAGTGCGCTGGGCACGCCTTGTTGGTGATCTTCTCGTGGGAGAGCGGCCCACAGGGCTTCGAGTTTCTGTTCGACGATCTGGAACTGGTTTTTCTGTTCGAGCTTGAGTGCCGCAATCGGCTCGGCTGCTTCATGACGCAAGTCGTCGAGGGCCTGTTGCAACGCTGCCACGAGGCGCTCTTCGAGACCGGTATCGGCCGCGGCTGGTGCCGTCGTGGGCTGAGCGGTAGGGGGCGCTACCGGTGCAACCGAAGTAATCGCCGCAGCCTGTTGAGCCTCTTCCAGCACCTGATTCAATTGCTCCAGTTCCGGTGGCTTGGATAGGGTGGCGGCAGCACCGATGGCTTTGGCCTCGCTGTCGTAGTCTCCGGTGCCTTCCTTGCCGGTACACATCACCACGGGAATATGCTGGGTTGTCGGATTGGCCTTGATGCGGCGCATGGCTTCGAAGCCGTCGATCTCCGGCATCAGGTGGTCCATGAAAATGATATCCGGCAGCTCTGTCTCCAGCAGCGACAGCGCCTCGGACGCAGATTCCGCCAATCGGACCTGGAAATTACGTTTCTCCAGCAGGCGTTGCAGGGTGATGCGTGCAAGTTTGGAATCGTCAACGATGAGGGCGGTCTGCGAAGACATGGAGGGGCCTTGTACCTCGATTGGGTCTGAGTTTTTTAATCTAGCACAGATTTCCCGCTGTGCCCCCGAAGTGCTTGCTAGGGCTGCTCTATGGCATGCGGTACCCGCTGAGGATCCGGGCGCCGCAGGGCAATGGGTTGATCTGCCCGGGCCACACGATAACCGGCTTGCTGCAGCCGTTCGGCATGCTGTTCCGATGCATAGTGGTACAACACCATGCGGCTGCGTTGCTCGGCGCTGTATTCCCGCTCCAAATCAGCCAGGCCGGTATGGGACGGATTCGGTTCCAGACCACAGTCGTGAAAAATTGTCTCGCCGCCGCTGGCCAGGGCAATTACCTGTTCTGGAATCGGACGGGTATCGCCGCTGTAGAAGAACAGGCCCGGCAACGCGATGCCAAAGGCAGATTGGGGCAGGTGGTGGCGCCCTGGGAACACCCGAAAGTAAAGCTGCTGATGCCAGAATCCGCTGCTTACCGGAATGAGCTGGAACACGTCCCAGAAATTGGCGCCGCCTTCTGCCAGCATGCCGGGATAATCGGCAATCCGCTGTTGCAGTAACGGCACGAGCGGGGCGGGCACGTACAGGCGCATGAGCTTTGGTTCGGGCGCGAAGCGCAACCGGAAAAACAGGCCCTCCAGGCCGCCGATGTGGTCCAGGTGCAGGTGCGTGATGAAGAGCGCACTCGGCAGTTCCAGATAGGTGGCGGTGTAACGCTTCAATGCGTCGTGGCCACAGTCGATCATCAGCAGTGGTTGACCGTCGCGTTCCAGCACGCAACTGGCGTTACCTAAATGGCTGGCGGCATTGCCAACACCGAGAAAGCGGGCGCTGAAACTGGGAGATTGCTGCATGGACTCGAGGCCTTGGAAAGTGAGGCTGAACCTGCCTGAATGGAGGTTAATTCTGAAGCAAGTACAAGGTCGAGTTCCAGCCTGGCTGTGTAGATTGTTGTACCGGCGTAGACTGTTTGGGTGGAACCGGGCCTTATTCAGTGCTGTCCAAAGGCCTGGATTTCCTTTTCAAATCTCATTTGACGTAACTGTCAGCCATTGTAGTAACTGTCAATCATCGTAGTAACTGTCAACCATTGTAGAAGGGGGCGCACATGGATAACTGGTTAGCCAGCCTGTATGACCGAAGCCGATATCATGAGCAAAAGACCCGAATGCCGACGGAAGCGCAGGCATTGCCAGGTCGCACGGAGCCGCTGCAGGTTACAGAGCCCCATTATGTCAATGGGAACCCATTAAAGCCGCCGTTCCCGGCGGGGTTGGAGACGGCGCTGTTCGGTCTTGGCTGTTTTTGGGGAGCTGAGCGGAAGTTCTGGCAAGTGCCGGGAGTGTATGTAACGGCTGTGGGCTATGCGGGCGGTTATACGCCCAATCCGACCTATGAGGAGGTGTGCTCGGGCCGGACCGGCCACAACGAAGTGGTTCTGGTCGTGTATGACCCCAACCAGGTGTCTTATGCAGAGCTGCTACGGGTGTTCTGGGAAGCCCACAATCCGACCCAGGGTATGCGGCAGGGCAATGACGTTGGCACCCAGTACCGATCCGGCATTTATGTGATGACGCCGGAGCAGCGCCAGGCGGCGGAAATGACGCGGGATCATTACCAGCAGCGTCTGCATGAAGCCGGTGTGGAGACGGAGATCACAACGGAAATTCTGGATGCGCCCGAGTTCTATTACGCGGAAACCTACCATCAACAATATCTGGCTAAGAATCCTGGCGGATATTGCGGCCTGGGTGGGACTGGCGTCTGCTACGCGGATGGCGCAAGAGTTGGGGCGTCCTGAGCTAAGAGCGCTGCCGCGCGCCCTAGCTAGAGCAAAAAACCAGGACAAAAAAAGGCCCCTGGGGAGGGGCTGAGTCTACTCTAGCTCTAATTGGTTGAACATCCGCTGGACAGATAGCGCGGGTCGGCTACAAAAAAATCACGCCATCCGTGGCAGATGTCGGCATCCTACGAAATAAAATTAGAGTATACAGCCTAATTTTCGCTGATCTGCGTCAGTGTCCGCTTACCGTACAGTGACACGTGGGCCGCCTGTATAACTACCGAGCTGACCGATTGCGGTGAGGTGTAAGCCGGCCCTGCCAGCGGCGGCCAGGAATTCGGCTTCGCCATCGGGATCGACACTGATGAGCAGGCCGCCGCTGGTCTGTGGGTCACAGAGCAGATTGCGCTGCCGGTCCGTCAGGGTCGACGCCTTGTGTCCATAACTTTCAAAATTCCGGTTGGTGCCGCCTGGCACACATCCTTGCTGGAGATAGTCGTCCACGTGGGCCAAGAGCGGGATCTGCTCGCTCCAGACCTCCGCCTGCAGATTGCTGCCTTCACACAGCTCCAGCAAATGACCAAGCAGGCCAAAGCCCGTCACATCGGTCATGGCATTGACACACTCCAGATGAGCAATGTCGGCGCCAAAACGATTGAGCTGGCACATGGTGTCCACGGCAATCGAAGTATGCTCGGGAGCCAGCTTTTTCTGCTTTTGAGCGGTGGTCAAAATGCCGATGCCGAGCGGCTTGCTGAGGTAAAGCTTGCTGCCCGCACGGGCCTGGTCATTGCGCTTGAGGTTGGTTAATGGCACAAGCCCCGTGACCGCCAGGCCAAAGATGGGTTCGGGGGCGTCGATGCTGTGGCCGCCAGCCAGCGGAATCCCCGCGTCATGACACACCGCGCGTCCGCCTTCGATAACCTGCTGAGCAATCTCCGGGCTTAACAGGTTCACGGGCCAGCCAAGAATCGCGATCGCCATAAGCGGTTTGCCGCCCATGGCATAGATATCACTGATGGCGTTGGTGGCGGCGATCCGGCCAAAGGTGAAAGGGTCGTCCACAATGGGCATGAAAAAATCGGTGGTGCTGACCACGCCCTGATCGTTACCGAGGTCATAGACCGCCGCATCGTCCTTGCTTTGATTGCCCACGAGCAGCCCGGGGAACGCCAGGGGTTCGAGATGGGACACCAGGATACGGTCGAGTACCTTGGGCGAAATCTTGCAGCCGCAGCCGGCACCATGGCTGTACTCGGTTAGGCGGACCTGCGGTTCGGTGGTCATCGTCGAATCTCCACGTGTGAGTCAGGTGAGGGTGTTTTAAGGGGGCTATCCGTGGGATGGCCCCGCGTGCCAGGGCTTCCAGAATGTCTGGCTGATTGTAAGCCCTCGTTGCGGAATGTCACGGTAAAAGCGCCGTTCCGATGCAAACGAGACAAACTGTATCGAAACTCCAACGAGCTCGCGTGGCAAACCCGTGAATCCTAAGTGAAACTTCTTATGGAGAGCCTGTCCAGACAAGCCGATAATAGCTGCAATGACGACCGTGGGTGATGCCTCGATCAGGATGATCGGAGCCAGTGTGCCCAGGCGATGTCGGTAATTTGGACGGTCTGTGGGCCTGTCATGATTTGCAGTGGGAGATATTACCATGATCAAACGATTCACGAGCTACGGCGAACTGGATAGCTTCCTTTGGTCAAATCGAGTCACGCTGATCCAATGCTGGCCCGAGGCGAACGGCGAATGGGTTGCCAAGTTCGAAGCCTGATTTTTCTGCCTTTGTTTTTCTTGTTTGCACTTGTCTGTGGTGTAATTTGAACCGGAGCTTGCTCCGGTTTTTTTTCGCCCGCAGTTCCCGGACACCCTTAATCCTCGGTTTCAACAGCCTCTATTTCCGGCCATGGTAGCCAGATGTGTCGCCAGGCTTCGGGTAACGCCATTGCCTGGCGTATAATGGCGCGCTTTGAACCAGTTGATTGGGAATCATCCGTCTATGACCGTTCGCACGCGCATCGCACCTTCGCCCACGGGCGATCCTCACGTTGGCACCGCCTATATCGCATTGTTTAACCTTTGCTTTGCACGCCAGCATGGTGGTCAGTTCATTCTCCGGATCGAAGACACGGACCAGGCGCGTAGTACGCCGGAATCGGAGCAGGACATTCTCAATGCACTGCGTTGGCTCGGCTTAGAATGGGATGAAGGCCCGGATGTGGGCGGCCCTCACGGACCCTATCGCCAAAGCGAACGCAAAGAGATGTATCGCGACTATGCCCTGGACCTAGTGGCAAAAGGGCATGCGTTTTACTGTTTCAGAACGCCCGAGGAGCTTGAGGCGATCCGCGAGGAGCGGCGCGCGCAGGGGCTGAATCCCGGCATCAAGGGAGACCTGGAATTGCCGGCGGCGGAGGTTGAGGGGCGCCTGGCTGCCGGCGAGCCTTACGTGATCCGCATGAAGGTGCCCGAAACGGGAACCTGTTTGATCGATGACTTCCTGCGTGGCCCGATCGAGATCGAATGGTCCCAGGTGGATTGCCAGATTCTGATGAAGTCCGACGGCATGCCCACCTATCACCTGGCCAACGTGGTGGATGACCATCTGATGGGTATCACTCATGTGATTCGCGGTGAAGAGTGGATCAGTTCCGCACCCAAGCACCAGCTGCTGTATCGCTATTTCGGCTGGGACATGCCACAGCTTTGCCACATGCCGCTGCTGCGCAACCCGGACAAGAGCAAACTCAGTAAACGTAAGAATCCGACCAGCATCACCTACTACGAGCGCATGGGCTATCTCCCCGAGGCGGTCGTGAACTATCTGGGACGGATGGGCTGGTCGATGCCGGACGAGCGGGAAAAGTTCTCACTGACGGAAATGATCCAGAACTTCGACCTGAAGCGTGTATCTCTTGGTGGCCCCATTTTCGACGTGGAGAAGCTGGGCTGGTTGAACGGTCTCTGGATTCGGGAAAACCTGAACGGGGAGGAGTTCGCACAGCGAGTGAGGGCGTGGGCATTCAATCAGGGACGGCTGGAACAGACCTTGCCGCATGTACAGAGCCGGGTGCAGACCTTCAGTGACATCGTGCCCATCGCTTCGTTTATGTTCAGCGGCATGCTGGATGTGAAACCAGAGCAGTTCAGCCACGCCAAACTGGATGAAGACACGGTTAAACGCGTGTTGCAGTTTTCGCTCTGGCGCCTGGAAGCACAGCGTCATTGGAACAAGGACAATATTTTTGCCGACCTGAAGTTCCTGGCTAAGGCCATGACCATCAAGATCGGTGACTTTATGCAGCCCCTGTTCGTGGCAATTGCGGGTACGCCGAACTCCTGGTCCGTGGTGGACTCGATGGCGATTCTGGGGCCGGATATGACGCGTGCGCGGCTACGCCATGCGCTGGGTTTACTGGAGGGTTTTTCCAAGAAAGAAACCAAGCGCGTCGAGAAGGAATACGAGGCAATTGTACAAGGATTAAGCGGCGACGAGGCACCGCAAGAAAGTTGAAAAAATTTGCTTGACGCTCGGGGGCGAACCCAATAACATACGCCCCCGTTACGCAAGTGGGGCCATAGCTCAGCTGGGAGAGCGCTACAATGGCATTGTAGAGGTCGGCGGTTCGATCCCGCCTGGCTCCACCAAACTAACATGCAACACTTCCTAAGGTCCCCTTCGTCTAGAGGCCTAGGACACCGCCCTTTCACGGCGGCGACAGGGGTTCGACTCCCCTAGGGGACGCCATCTCCTTCCTGGAGATGAGCAGATTTAGCAAGCCACACCGATGACCGTTTTGGGTCTCGTCCAAAAAGTTCGGCTTAAATCCTAAGCGACGTTAATTCCCCGTTTTGAATTCAATCTTAAGCCCTTTCGCGTCTGCTTGATTCCGTCCAATCGTTTTTCCTCCAGATGATCGTCAGTACGTTCTCTTGCGTCTGAGGATGAAGTTTCAACCCAATCCTTTAGTGTTCTTTGATGCGCCCTGCCGCAGCGGCATTACGGTTTATGGCATTCCCCTGGTTTTTCAGGATGGGATGAGTATCTCCACCGCGCCCTCACGATTCGATCCGACAGTTTTTTGAGTGACTGGCGCCAGTGAATATGAGTCTGCTGCTGTTGGGCCTGTCCGGCGCGCTGATGGCTTTGTAGGCTGGACCATTCCCCGAGGCCTGTGTTGGGCAGGCTTCAGGCTATCTTTCGTGATCCATGGAAAGCCACCCCGTTCTGTTGAACAGGGGGCTCGACGTATTGGAGAGGGGGACCTTCCGGGTTGTCCCCTTTGCGGGAGCTTGATATGTATCGGTGCTTGGCGTCAGGTTACGCTGCCGAGTGCGCCATCGTCCCGACTGTCTGCAAGACCGGCCTCCCAACTGGCCCGCAGTACCTCGTTGACATAGGGATTCACCGGTGTACGAAGCAACAGTGCCGCGGCCTGGCCGGCTGCATAGGCTTCGTCGACGGTGTCATGTTCCGAAGTGGCTGCAGGTTTGGCTTTCAAACGGTTGATCAGTCTCCGGATATCCTCGGCTGCCAGGTAGAAGCAGGGCACGATGAACAGGGTGATCACCGTGGCAAACAACACGCCGAAGCCAAGGGAGATCGCCATGGGGATGAGGAACTGGGCCTGAGGGCTGTCTTCGAGGATCAGGGGCGCGACGCCGACGAAGGTGGTCAGCGTTGTCAGGATGATCGGCCGGAAGCGACTGAGAACGGCGTTCCTGATTGTGATGTGGATTGGCACATCGTCGGCTTTGGTTTCATTAACCGCGCTGACCAGGACCAGGTTGTCATTGACCACAACCCCGCTGACCGCAACAATCCCCACAATGGACCAGAGTGAGAGCTGGTGCCCGAGCAGGAAATGGCCAAGGAAAGCGCCGACCAGACCGAAAGGGATGGCCAGCAGGATCAGGAACGGTTGCCAGTAGGTGCCGAAGGCCACGGTCAGCAGGAAGAACATGGCGACAATCGACAGCACGTAGTACACGTTGAGCTTGCTCAGCATCTCCGCCGTGCCCTTGGGTTTGCCGCCAATCGACCAACTGGCTCCGGGATAGGTCTGATCCAAACTGCCCAGCCAGGTTTCCTCCAGATATTTCATGACCCGGCCTTCGGACGTGACCATGGTGTCCACGAGTCCGCCCACGGTTACGCTGCGCCGCAGATCGACGTGGCTGATCAACGCCGGAGTCTCCCGTTGCTCAAGCTCGGCCAGCGCGGCCAAGGGGGCGCTGGAGCCATCCGGCAGGATGATCGGCATCTGCTCCAGGTGCCAGAGACTGTTGCTTTCGCTGGCGGGCAGCCTCAGTACAACCGGGACTTCATGATCCTGTTCCGGCAGGTTATCCACGACGATGCCATGGAACGCCGCCGCAACCTGTTTGCCCAGCATCTGCTCGGTAACGCCATAGAGCTGTGCCGCTGGCTTGGGGATAACCTGAAGTTGAATGAACTGCGCACTCATGCTGTTGGTGACTTCATGCACGCCATTGAGCTGTTCCAGGCGTTGCTGGAGCTCCAGCCCCATTTTCCCGAGCGTTTCCAGATCCGGATGATGCAGATTGATGTGGACATCCGGTTTGGTGGAGTGGTGGAGGCTGGCATGGAATCGCAC
>JAEZAA010000312.1 GCA_023430625.1 Pseudomonadota bacterium | reverse complement strand
AACGAAAAGGCCGCTAAAACTTATTATCGGCGGCCTCTCTACTGACGCGTCGGTCTTAGCCGAACTGGCGCCCCGATTTACTCGTCTGAACCAGCCGCCTTGACCATCTTCTGCAGCTCGCCGGACTGATAGAGATCGGTCACGATATCGCAGCCGCCCACCAGCTCCCCATTGATATAAAGCTGGGGGAACGTCGGCCAGTTGGAGTACACCTTCAGGTTCTCGCGCACATCGGGATGCTCGAGAATATTCACATAGGCGAATTTTTCACCGCAAGCCATCAGCGCCTGGACGGTGCGTGCGGAAAAGCCACACTGCGGCATCTGAGGCGTACCCTTCATGTAGAGAATGATCTTGTTGCCTTCAATTTGGTTCTTGATAGTTTCCATTACGTCCATAGCGACACCTCGATAACACTGAATGGGTAGCAGACTGGTTGCGGCTTGATTGGCTAAGCGGTCGCAAATTCTACACCGAATCGCAATAGCCTACCACGCAGCTCGGACAACACCCATCCTTCCGTCACAGCAAAAATCCCCTTACCCCTACCCTGGCCTTGCCTTACTTGCACGCCTGGCGGAAAGGGATTACTGTAATCAACCCGGTCATTTCAATACCCCGGTCGATTTAATGCACTGTTATCAGCAATGTTTGCCGATCACAGTTTTTGCCGATAGTATTGAGGTCAAACAGGCAGCCCATGCTGCCTTTTTGCGTTGTAACAGAGGAAAAAAAGATGGCTGACCAGCCGCTCATGAATACCTACGGCCGCATCCCTGTCGCCTTTGAGCGCGGAGAAGGGTCCTGGCTCTATGATACGCAAGGGAACAAATATCTCGACGCCCTCAGCGGCATTGCCGTCTGCGGCCTGGGCCATGCCCATCCGACCGTTACCGACGCCATTCGTCAGCAGGCTGGCCGGGTGATTCATTGCTCCAACATCTATAGCATTCCGCTGCAGACTGAACTGGCCCAGGAGCTCTGCCAGGTATCTGGCATGGAGCGCGTTTTCTTCGGCAACTCAGGTGCGGAAGCAAACGAAGCGGCCATTAAGCTGGCGCGGCTCTATGGCCACCAGAAAGGCATCGACATCCCCTCCATCATCGTGATGGATGGTGCTTTTCACGGGCGTACCATCGCCACCCTGACGGCCACCGGTAACCGTAAGGTCCAGGCCGGATTCGAACCGCTGCTCGCCGGCTTCGTACGGGCACCGTTCAACGATATTCAAGCGATCCGCAACATCGCCGAATCCAATGCCAATGTGGTCGCCGTTTTGGTGGAACCGGTACAGGGCGAAGGCGGCGTTACGCCGATTCAGGCCGAGTACCTGCGCGAGTTGCGTCAGGTTTGCGACGCGCAGGGCTGGCTGCTGATGCTGGACGAGATCCAGACCGGTAACGGCCGTACCGGCTCCTACTTCGCTTACCAAGAGTTTGGTGTGATGCCGGACGTGGTTACCACGGCCAAAGGTCTTGGCAATGGCTTCCCAATCGGTGCCTGTCTGGCCCGTGGCGTTGCTGCCGAGGTGCTTCAGCCGGGCAACCACGGCTCGACGTTTGGCGGCAATCCCCTCGCCTGCGCGGCCGGTCTCGCCGTGGTTCGGACCGTTACCTCCCAGAATCTTGCTGCACGCGCCAAGGAATTGGGCAACCGGATCCTGAGCGGTTTCCGGGAGAGCCTGCAGGGTGCGGATTACATCAAGGAAATCCGCGGTATGGGTTTGATGATCGGGATTGAGTTCATCCATCCCTGCCCGGAACTGGTCCCCCTGGCGAAAACCCAGGGACTGCTGATCAATGTGACGTCCGATCGGGTCATTCGCCTGTTGCCGCCATTGATCATGACGGACGACGAAGCAGATCACCTGGTCAGCAGCCTGACCAAGCTTATCAAAGTCTATGCGGGTGACGATCGCCGTCGTCCCCGCTAATACCCTGGACCTCAAATCGACATCACAGGGGAATCAATCGAGACGGCCAGTGGCCGTCTCCTTTTTTTTCGCTCATGACGACGTGATTAATCATGGATACGACCATGGCAGTGAGACACTTTTTAACGCTGGAAGACCTTAGCCCCGCCGAACTGCAGGCGCTGATTCAGCGCGCCATCGAGCTCAAGCAACAGCACCGGCAGGGCGTGATATACGAGCCCCTGAAGAACAAAGTCCTGGGGATGATTTTTGAAAAATCCTCCACCCGTACCCGCGTCTCCTTCGAAGCCGGCATGGCCCAGTTTGGCGGTCACGCGATCTTTCTATCCCCGAGGGACACACAACTGGGTCGCGGCGAACCCATCGAAGACAGCGCCCGCGTCATGTCTCGCATGGTCGACGCCATCATGATCCGCACCTTCGAACACGAGAAGGTCCAGCGTTTTGCCGCGTATTCTCAGGTGCCCGTCATCAATGCCCTGACGGACGATCACCACCCTTGCCAGTTGCTGGCGGACATCCAGACCTATGTGGAACAACGTGGTTCCATCCAGGGCTGCAAGGTTGCCTGGATCGGCGACGGCAACAACATGTGCAACTCCTATATCCACGCCGCACGCCAGTTCGACTTCCAATTGCACATCGCCTGCCCCGAGAGTTACGAGCCGCCTGCAGAGCTGGTTCGCGCCCATGCAGATCGGGTGCAGATCACCCGCGACCCAAAGGTTGCAGCGACCGGCGCCCATCTGGTCACGACCGATGTGTGGGCGTCCATGGGTCAGGAAGCCGAGCAACAGGCACGGGAAGCGGCTTTCGCCGGTTACCAGGTCTCCCCTTCACTGATGGACCTCGCTGATCCGCAGGCGATTTTTCTGCACTGCCTGCCGGCTCATCGCGGCGAGGAAATTAGCGAAGACATGCTCGATGATGCGCGTAGCTTCGCTTGGGAAGAGGCTGAAAACCGACTGCATTCACAGAAGGCACTGCTCGAATTTCTACTGTGCCGCCGAGGGTAAACCTGAACCGATGTCTGCCGTACTCGATGTCAAGCAACTGATCTGCCATTACGATGACCAGCTCGTCCTGAAAGGGATCAGCTTTCGCCTGAAGCCGGGCGAGATCGGCTGCATTCTCGGCCCAAGCGGCTGTGGCAAGAGTACGCTGTTGCGGGCAATCGCGGGGTTTCATCCCATCAGTGGCGGCGAGATCGAGCTTGAGCAGCAGCTCATCGCAACACCACGCAAGAGCCTACCGCCGGAAAAGCGCCGTATTGGCATGGTGTTCCAGGACTACGCACTGTTCCCCCACCTGAGCGTGCGGGACAACATTCGCTTTGGCCTGAGCCGAGGCAAAGAGGCTGACGCGCGGGTGCTGGAACTGCTGGAGCTGGTGGGGCTTGCCGATCTAGCCGAGCGCTACCCACATGAGCTTTCCGGCGGCCAACAACAGCGCGTGGCCCTGGCTCGTGCGCTGGCACCGAAACCTCGCCTGGTGCTGATGGATGAGCCGTTTTCCAACCTTGATGTGGAACTGCGCAAGCGCCTCAGCCTGGACGTGCGGGACATTCTCAAGAAAGCCGGCATCAGTGCGATTCTGGTCACTCACGACCAGCAGGAGGCCTTCGCCATGGCCGACCAGATTGGCGTGGTGCATCAGGGGCAACTGGTACAGTGGGATACGGCCTACAACCTGTATCACGAACCGACTAACCGCTTTGTTGCCAGCTTCGTGGGCCGTGGCGTCTTTTTACCCGGTGTCATGAAGGCACCGGAGAGCATCGAAACGGAACTGGGCCTGTTGTCGGGCAACCGCGCCTATCACTGGCCGACCGGGCACGTGGTGGATGTTCTGTTCCGCCCGGATGACCTGGTGATCGATCCGCAATCTCCCACGCGCGCCCTGGTGGTCGGCAAGGTCTTCGCCGGCTCGTCCACGATCTATCGTCTCAAGCTTGAGTCCGGCCGTACGTTGGAGATCCTGGCGCCCAGCCACCAGGATTACCAGGAAGGCGACCAGATCGGCCTGCGCGTCGACGCCGACCACCTGATTGCCTTCGAGACGCCGTCACTGGTTTGAGCTGCGTACCCGCCGTACCGCATCCCGCCAGCCATCGTACAGACGCTCCCGCAATGCCGGCTCCATGCTCGGCTCGAAACGCCGCTGGCCTTGCCAGAGTGCCGCCAGGGCCTCCGGGCTTTCAAAAACACCCACCTGCAAGCCCGCCAGAAAAGCCGCCCCCAGCGCTGTAGTCTCGGTCATGCGCGGACGATCCACCACCACATTCAGGATGTCCGCCAGAAACTGCATGGCCCAGTCATTGACCACCATGCCGCCATCCACCCGCAAGGTCTCCAGGCGGGCACCGTCACTGTGCATGGCCTGCAGCAGATCCCGCGTCTGATAACAGACCGACTGCAAACCCGCCGCCACGATATCCGCCAGGCCGGTGTTACGGGTCAGGCCCAGAATGGCGCCCCGCGCCGCTGGATCCCAGTAAGGCGCGCCGAGGCCGGTAAAGGCCGGCACCAGATAGACGGATTGCTCACAGCCGGCGGTGCGGGCCAGCTCTTCCGACTCGCTGGCATTGCGAAACAAACGCAAGCCATCGCGCATCCACTGAATGGCGGCGCCCGCCACGAAGATACTGCCCTCGATGGCATAGGTGGTCTTCCCCTGCAGCCGATAGGCCACGGTGGTCAGCAAGCGATTCTTGGACAGCAGCGGCTGGGAGCCCGTGTTGAGTATCATGAAACAGCCGGTACCGTAGGTGCTCTTGATCATTCCCGGCTCAAAGCAAGCCTGCCCGATCAAGGCCGCCTGCTGGTCGCCAGCCACACCACCGATGGTCACTCCCCCACCGAATAAACCCGACTCCGTGACGCCGAATGCTGCCGCACTGTCGAGCACCTCCGGCAACAGCGCCGCCGGTATATCCAACAGCCGCAGCAGGTCGTCGTCCCATTGCTGGGTATGGATATTGAACAGCATGGTGCGCGACGCATTGGTCGCGTCCGTGCGGTGCACCCGCCCACCGGTCAGCTGCCAGAGCAGGTAGCTGTCGATAGTGCCGAACGCCAGCTCGCCTCGCTGCGCGGCCTCGCGTGCGCCGGGCACCTCACTCAGCAGCCAGTGAATTTTGGTGGCGGAGAAATAGGGATCGATGATGAGCCCGGTCCGTTCCCGCACCAATGGCTCGTGGCCCGCTTGTTTCAACTGCTCGCAGAATGGCGCGGTGCGGCGGTCCTGCCAGACGATGGCCTTATGGATGGGGCGTCCCGTGTGCCGGTCCCAGATCAGGGTGGTCTCACGCTGGTTGGTGATGCCAATGCCGGCCACCTGCTCCGCCGTCACGCCAGCCTGCGCCAGTGCCGCGCGACAGACCTCCAGGGTGACGCGCCAGATCTCCTCCGCGTCATGTTCAACCCATCCGCTGGCGGGATAATGTTGGGTGAACTCCTGCTGGGCCTGACTGACAAGCCCCGTCCGTCCATCGAACAACATGGCGCGGGTACTGGTGGTGCCCTGATCGATCGCTAGCAGAAAGACGCTCATGAAAGCCGTTTCCTTATGAACCTGAAAGAGAATAATGTGATAAGCACTCTATGGGTTTCACCGGCGGCAATCAATTTTCGCGACAGGCACCAGACGAAATTTTCATGGCCCCGGCGCGCAGTCTGGAAAATTGCGATAGGCTTTAAGTAACGCTCATCATTAAGCAACTCTCATCATTGGAAGCGAGACCGCCATGCCCGCCCTCACGCCCGCGCCCGTTGACCTGCTGATTATCGGTGGTGGCATCAACGGTGCCGGAATTGCCGCCGATGCCGCTGGCCGCGGCTTATCGGTTGTCCTCTGCGAGCAGAACGATCTGGCGTCGGCAACGTCCTCCGCCAGTAGCAAGCTCATCCACGGCGGCTTACGTTATCTGGAGCATTATGAGTTTCGCCTGGTGCGGGAGGCCCTGCGCGAGCGCGAGGTGCTGCTGCGAAAAGCCCCGCACCTGGTCCATCCATTGCGCTTCATCTTGCCCCACAGCCCCCGGCTGCGGCCGGCCTGGATGCTGCGCAGCGGGCTGTTTCTCTACGACCACCTCAGCAAGCGCGACAGCCTGCCGGGCAGCCGCTCCGTGCGGTTTGACGCCACCAGCCCGTTACGCGCCGACATCACCCGCGGCTTCGAGTATTCCGACTGCTGGGTGGACGATGCCCGACTGGTGATTAGCAATGCCCTGGCGGCAGCCGAGCATGGCGCCCGCATTCTCACCCGGCACCGCTGTACACAGGCCACCCGTGAAGCCGGCAGTGGCAATTGGCAAGTTACACTGGTCGATCAGATCACCCAACAAAAGCAGATCCTGCACGCCCGGGCACTGGTGAATGCCGCCGGCCCCTGGGTCGCCAACCTGTTTGAACAGGCATTGACGCAGCAATCGCCCCGCCAGATCCGCCTGGTACAGGGCAGCCATATCGTGGTGCGCCGCTTCCACGACTACCCGGGCGCCTTCATCCTGCAACACACGGATCGTCGCATCGTTTTCGTACTGCCCTACCAGGACGATTTTCACCTGATCGGCACCACGGATCGAGAATTCAAAGGCGATCCGGCCCATGTCCGGATTACCACGGAAGAGATCGACTACCTGCTCAAGGTCGTCAACAGCCATTTCAAGGCGCAGCTCCAGGCCTCGGACATTGTCAGCCACTATTCAGGCGTGCGTCCGCTGCAGGACGACGAGGAGAGCGATCCCGCCGCCGTGACCCGCGACTACACCCTGGATCTGAGCCATGGCCAAGGGCAGGCGCCACTGCTGGCGGTGTTCGGCGGCAAGATCACCACCTACCGCAAACTGGCGGAGGCGGCACTGGCCAAGCTCAGCCCCTTCTTCCCCACCATGGGCCCAGCCTGGACGGCGTCAGCGCCCTTGCCCGGAGCCACTGCCGATGTCAGGGATTTAACGGCCCTCCAGGAGCGAATCCGGCATCACCACCCCTGGCTACCAGAGGCACTGCTCATGCGCTTTAGTCGCAGTTATGGCTTGCTGTGCCTGGATTTTCTGCGAGGCATGAATTGTCTGGAAGATCTGGGACGTCCCTTTGGCAGCAACCTGTACGCCGCCGAAGTCGACTATTTACGGGCTCGGGAATGGGCAATGACAGCGGATGATATTCTCTGGCGCCGGACCAAGCTCGGCCTTCGTTTCACCGAGAGTGAGCAACAGGCGCTTCAGGATTATCTGGGTGATCGCCAATGGGTGGGCAGCCAGGCTCCGGCTTAGCGGTTGCCAGAGCGCCAATACGGCGTAAAAGTGTGGATACTTTTCTGCGGGCGAAAAAAAAGGTCCTCTGACGAGAACCCTTTCATTAAATCTAATGAAACAAGAAAGTTCGATAGAACTACAACCTCAAAGAGTCATCCCTTACAAGTTCAGCATTATGCCGATGCCCCGACTACCAGTCTGTTGGTTCTCTGTCTCGTTCTGTAAGCAAACGTAAACCTATCTACCGGCGCCGCCCTGTTATTTGAGCTGCTTACGCGGCCAAACCAGCGAAAACCGGGCACCGCCCATATCACTGCGGCCCAGGAATGCCTGGCCACCATGCCAGTACAGGATGCGGCGCACAATGGACAGACCTAAACCGTAACCGCCCGAGCTGCGGGTCCGGCTATCATCCAACCGGGCGAAGGGCGTGAATACCCGTTCCCAATCCTCCTCGGGAATCCCGGAACCATCATCCTCCACATCGATGCGGCAGGTGTCTTTTTCAAAGCAGCAGCGGATGATGACCTGGGTATTGGCATAGCGTAGGCCATTGCCCACCAGGTTCTGCAGTGCCCGGTGAATGTAGCGGGGCTCGATCTCAGACAGCTTCCAGCGATCGGATTCATCCCGAAAAATGGCCTGGATCTTCACATCCGGCTTCAGGCTGCTTTGCTCCTCCACCACCTGTTCCACAATGGCGCGGACATCCGTCTCCTGAAAATCAAGAATGGGACCGCCCTGCTCCAGACGGGCATAGGTCAGGATCTCATCGATCAGCTCGTTGAGCTCCTGAATGTCGGAGTCAATGCCGCTTAGTTGCTTCTCCATGGATGCCCGATCCGGACAGTCCTCGATCATCTGGACCCCAAAGCGGATACGTGCGACGGGGGTGCGCAATTCATGAGAGACCGCGTGAATCATCTCCCGCTGCACATGCACCAGCCGCTGGATCTGTTCCGCCATGCTGTTGAACACGTTCCCCAGCCGGCCGATGGCATCCCGTTGTGATTCATCGACCCGCGCTTCCAATTCCCCGCGCGCAATGCGACTGGCCACGGTCTCCACCTTGCGCAGCCGCTGCTCCAGCGTGCTCAGCAACAGGTAGATCGCAAGCCCAACAATGAACACCACAATGCAGAGCAACACCAGCACGACCGGCCAGCTGAAGGCATTGAAATGGGGGGCTGCCAGCATTTCCAGATAACGGTTGTCGCCCAGGCGAACCAAGGTGACCAGACGGGAACTGCTGCTGTCCTCGTAGCTGGTCCAGCCACCCTGCTCCAGGCGTTGACGGGCGCTGACAGACAGCTCAGACAGATCATTGGCGGTGACCAGATGCGCTTCAATGCGCAGGCTTTCGGCCAAGGTGGGCAATGCCTGTTCCTGCCCCGTTGGCGACAGTGCGCGCACCTGCATGGCCAGCAGGCGCGACATCAGCAGGTTCACATCATGATATAAGCGGGGAAAGTATCCGACGACTACACGTCCATCGCGCCCCAACCGCATGGCCTGCGTGCCACTGGGATCGGTCAGGACGAGCGTCTGGCCAAAACGCAGGCGCTGCTGCTGCACGGAGGACAAATCCAGATCGCCCAGGGCCACCTGGCGGATTTGCGCACCTTCCGGCAACAGCGTGACCACCAGCGACTCCGAATCGATGCCCTGGTGATGGGACAGCCACTCAAACAGAGGCGCCGCCAGTTTTTCCTGATACTGGCTGAAACGCACAAAATTCAACGAGTGGAACAATAGCAGGCATAGCAGCAGGCCAGCCGCCAGGGCGAGGAGAACACCTCCGAAAACACGGATGAAAATACTGTTCACACGCGCTCAACTCACTCCATCCAGGAGTCTCGGAAACGGAAAGGACTATGAAAGAGGCCGTCAGGCCTCCTTCACAAAGAGATAGCCTTTGCTGCGGACGGTCTTGATCCGACGTGGATGCACGGGATCATCACCGATCTTCGGACGGATGCGTGAAACCCGGACGTCGATCGAGCGATCCTGCCCGTCGTACTCAATGCCGCGCAAGGCGGTAAAGATTTCTTCCCGGCTCAGCACGCGGCCGGCGTTGCTTGCCAGGAGCCACAACAGGTCGAATTCTGCACTGGTCAGATCAATGCTCTGATCATCCAGCCAGGCTTCGCGCATGGAGCGATCGACCACCAGGTTATTGAAGACCAGTCGCACCGGCTCGCCTTCCGCCTGCGCGGGCGCCTCGACGCGCTGAGCCTCACCCTGCTCCTTGACCCGCCGCAACAGCGCACGGATGCGAGCCAGCAGGACGCGGGGCCGGACCGGCTTGCCCATGTAATCGTCGGCGCCCATTTCCAACCCGAGTACCTGATCCAGATCATCGGTGCGAGCGGTGAGCATCAGAATGGGGCCGGAGTATCGCGGACGCACCTTACGGCAGATGGACAGGCCATCTTCGCCCGGCAACATCAAATCCAGCACAACCAGATCAGGCTGCTCCGCCGGAATGCGCTCGACCGCCGCCGAGCCGTTGGGCTCCACGGAAACCACCAGCCCGTTGCTTTCCAAATATTCTTTGGTGAGGTTCGCGAGACGTTCGTCGTCTTCTACGATCAAAATGCGCCAAGCTTCGTAATTATCCACGCTGTTGTCTCATCTAGTCAGAATATCGAGCTTCGTCCGCGCATCCCCACCACATCACCGCCCTGATTTCGACCGTGCCAATGGCTTCGGTGTCGATCAGATGTCTTCGCTCGCGCGCGGTAAGTCGCTGGTCAGGGATCAAGCCCGGCCAAACTCATCGTTCGTTGGCAACCGCCTGAAATCATGTTTCACCCCAAGTATAACCCTTGTTTAGAATTTTACATGATTAAACAGTGAGTTCCGTCCCACTCCCAGTGAATGCGTCAAGCAGCGGTAGGTAAACATGTGTGAAATACCGATTAGCCTGCTGCCAGGCGCCATGAATTCGACGGCTATCTTGTCAAAAAATTGCGGTCACGTCGCCCTTAACCCAGAGGATAACCAAGACGAATCTCTTCCTCGGTCGCATCCCGCACTGACCGTACGGCCAGCTCAAAATAAAGCGTAATCCCAGCCAGCGGATGATTGGCATCGACAGTTACGGAGTCTTGGGAGACGGCCACTACCCGCACCACACGGGATGTTTCGCCTGACTGCGTCTGAAAAATCATGCCCGGGTGCACTTCGGGAACATCGTCAAACTGGCTGATATGAACCGTCTGGACCAACTCGGGGTCGCGCCGCCCATAACCCAGCTCCGGCGGAATCGTCACGTCCAGCATTTCGCCGGCAACCCGATTCTGCAAGGCCTTTTCCAAGCCGGGAACCACTTGGCCACTGCCCTCGAGAAACACCATGGGCTCGCCACCCACGGAGGTGTCGACCACCTGGCCTTCGGCATTCTTCAGCTTGTAATCCAGTTCAAAGACTTTGCGCGGCATGCAGCATCCTCTTCCGCCTCGTCAAAGCGGGGCATTGTAGCACGCTCGAACCAATTTGCCTGCCGTACCCTTGACCGGTTATCCAGACCTTAGCGGCTGCCTCGCAGCTCCGCCAGCAGCAGACGCTGCTCCAGCTGTTCGCGTACCCCCTGCGGATCTTCGAGCCCCATCCGCTGCAACAGAGGCCGCAATGAATCAGGTGTCTGCCGGATACGGATCGCCTCCCAGAGCGCTCGCGCCAAGCTGACCGGATTCGCCGTCTTCTGCTTCAGACGCTTCAGCGCCTTGGCCAGAATCAGCTCTTCCTCGGTAAACTCACAGCCAAACGGAAAGGCCGGGAACAAGCCTTGGGCCGCATATTTCCGAACGATCGCCTGCACCCGCTCCGGTGTGTTATGGCGGGCACTGTCCGGCAGCTGATAATCCTTGGCAACCTTGCCGGCCGCTTTGGCCTGGGCCAGTAGCTCATCCTGAAAGCGGGAGTCGGCAATCTTGATCAGGGCGATATAAACCTCCTGATCGGACTTCCCGCGAACATCCGCAATGCCATATTCGGTGACAAAAATATCGCGCAGGTGGCGAGGAATAGTGACGTGGCCGTAATTGAACAGAATATTGGAGACCGGACGCCCCTTGTGAACCCGCGTGCTCTTGAGCGTCACAATGGATCGGCCGCCCGGCAGTTCCTGCGCCATGGCCACGAAGTTGTACTGGCCGCCCACACCGCTGACCACCCGGCCGTCGGCCAGCCCATCGGACACGGCGCCACCATTCAGGGTGACCATCATGGCGGAGTTCACGAACCGCCCTTCCCGGCGCTGGGCCTGCTTCAGCTTCTGATCGCCAAACCTGTGGTCATAGAGGTGATTGATAAAGTTGACGCTGGTCATGCAGAACTTCTGCCGCTCGTCCTCACGGAGGTCGTGCAGCATCTGGTAGAAATCGCGCGGCCCCAGATAAAAGCCACCATGCAGGACAATACCACCGCGCAAGTGGCTGCCCAGACAGTGGGTTTCGATGGCACACCGAACCTCGGCCACCCCGAGATCCACGCCCAGCGTATGATCGCCAGTCATCAGGCAGCCGCCCTTATACTCGACGGTTTCCTTGAAGATTCCATGGCGAATCAGAAACTGGACATCCTTACCCCGTAGTCGTTCGGCAATGATGCCCTCGCGTACCAGCTCATCGAGCACCGCCCCATTCACCTGCTCCCGAATCCGCCCCTCATTGATCAGGCGCTGCAAGCGGTAGTCGCTGTACACCTGGCGTTTCAGAACCCCTGCCCGGTACAGGTGCATGAAACCATCCACCAGCATTTCGCTACAGCCATAGAGGCCCTGCTCAAAGGAGGTCTGATCACCAACTTTAGTAACCACTGGAAACCGGGATTCAATGTCTAGATCTGCGCAGATCTCCCGATACAGTGCATTGTTGGTGTGGCGGAGGATGGTGCTATACACCAACGCGCTGCCCAGCGATCCG
>JAEZAA010000230.1 GCA_023430625.1 Pseudomonadota bacterium | reverse complement strand
CTGCGAAGGTGCTGAGGATTGTTGTCCGTCATCCGGGCCTCCAGGAACGTTCGGAATCAAGCGGGAGCGGCATGATAGAAACCGGGCCGCCACTTGGCAAGGCCAAAGCCGCCCGGCGGCTTTAAAGGGGGGCACTGCAGGATGGTGCAGCCGCACTCATTGAGTGCACGGATGGCCCGGCGCATCCGGTCTGGCGTCGTCAGCACCGCGCCAAGCCCTTGAACAGCCTCTCCTGCGCCCTTTTTGCCAAAACTGGTGCGGTAAATGCTAGTCCGTTGCTAACAGCGGCTGAACCGTACCTCGGTAGGCGCCCCGATTCATCTCGACATGCCAGAAAGATTGCTTATGAATACCAACGTGCAACCCGTCATCCAGCGTGCCTATGCCCGCCATCAGATTCGCCAGCAGGGCCTGGATCTGTGCAAGGTGCTGCTGGAGCTGATCCAGAATCTGCAACAGCACCGGGGGGCGACGCTGGCGGTTTTGGGTGGCGACCATTTCTTCGAGACCCGCATCCAGGCGCTGGAGCCCCACATCCTGAAGGCCCTGCGCACCCTCGACCGGCAGTCCACCCAGTTTCTCGACCCGCTGGACTGGCGCCGTTTGTACAGCGAGTGGTTTACGGTGCACCGGCAATGGCGCCAGGACAGTGCCATCCATAATTTCGAGCTGCACACCCACCTGATCCAGGAGGTCCAGAAGCAACTCTGGGCCGTGGCGACACGCTCCGGCCATGCCGATCAGGACCTGAACCAACAGCAGGCGGCACGGCTGACCCTGCAGGACCTGCCGCAACTCATGGAGCATGTGGCTCAATTCCGAGGCCTGGCGACCCACGCCGCCGCTGGCGGTGTGTGCGACCCGGAGTTTCGGGTGCGCCTGGAATACCTGAACCGGGAAATCAGCCGCCAGTTCCAGAGCCTTGAGCAGGCCATGATCCATCAGGAAACCCTGGATACGCGCCTGGGACGCCAGCACCCGCTGCTGTTCGACAGCCTTGAGCGCTGGGGCAAGCTCCACCGGCGGATCGAGGTGGAAATTCTGGCCGTGGAGGTCGTCCAGACCAGCCCGGACGCGCTGTTTGCCGAGGTCAGCCTGCTGATCAGCAACCTCTATGGCCTGACGCTGACCGGCGTGCGCCAGCTACGCACTAGCCTGGACACAGACATCCAGCAATGGATTGTTTCGTCGCGCTACGATTAAGGTGCCGAGCGCCTGAACTGGGGAGACCGGTACAGCGAACCCCGTTCCCACACGACAAAAGTTAGCGGCTTGTAACCGAGAAAGGCACGCACCCGGCAATTCAGGTACGTGAGCAAACACTTTCAATACACTTCTTCACCCGCCGCTGGCAGCGCTGCACTACTCTTATTAATGTTGACAGCAATCTTTGCGGGTTGCTTGCATCTTCTAAGCCCCAACTTCTGGAGCCGGTAACGGCTCCTTTTTTATGGGCGGCGTTTCTGGTGCGGGATCAGTGCAGTTCGATCCACTGCTCCTGATAGGCATCGCCGAGGAAGTCGCGCACATCTTCGGCAACCGCCTCCCCCGGAAACAAGGCCTCCACCTGAGATACCACATCCGTGACCCGGATCGGCTGGCGGCAGAGGTTCAGGATCAGATGCGCGGTGTCACTGAGCTGCACCATCCCCTCCGGAAACAGCAACACCCAGGCATTTTGCCGCGGCTCCCATTGCAGCCGGCACCCCGGACGGATCGACAAGGTCGTCGCATCATTCAGCATCTGCATAGTTTCCATGATCTAACCCGCCCTCCTGACGTAGTCACGATGCCAGCACCCATGGCCTGGTGCCTTGGATGCGTCGTACCCGAACGACGCTTGCTGGAAATCAGCGCGCCCAGGCGTACATGGTGATTTCAAAACCCAGGCGAATGCTCTTATAGGTAGGCTTTTTCCACATGGCAGTCATCCTCCGATGCGATGGCGTGGTCGTTCATAGACGCGTCTTCGGATCGCGGGCTCCAACAGCCTGCCCGCGACCTTCAGGTTCACCTATTATTTGGTTCGCCAACCCTGAACACAACGAACGCCCCGGCTGGGCCCTATCCCTTGGGTGGGCTTGCCAGCATGGCCGCGGCACCAGCCGCCTGCAGCACCGTCCCGCCAGCGGTCAGCATCAGAATCAGCGACTCCGCCTGCCCCCGGATGGCCGCCCGCTGCGCCGGATACTCGATGTAATCCATGGACAACTGGAACAGCTGGCTGGTGATGATGGAGGTGGCCTGCAACAGGGTCGCGTCGTCCATTTTCGGCAACACCCCCAGCGCGCGGATATCGTCGGCCATGTCGGTGGAAAAATCCTTCATCGCCTGGCGCAAGGTGGCGCGCAGCACCTGCGATGCACCGTGCAGCTCGCAGACACCCAGGATGAAGGCCTCCGGGTGCTCCTCCACGTAATCGAAGAACAGCTTCACGGTTTCATGGGTCACGCGGCGCGTCCGCTCCATGTCCAGCCCCATGAAGCCAGCCGCTCCCCGCTTCTCGCCCACCGAACCCGCGGCTTTCTGACGCAAGTCACGCAACGGCTGGCGCAGCTCCTGTACGATGCTGTCGATGATGGCCACGCCGAGCTCGTCCAGATTCTTGAAATGACGGTAAAACGTATTGGGATTCAGGCCGGCT
Source organism: Pseudomonadota bacterium (assembly GCA_023430625.1). Taxonomy (GTDB): domain Bacteria; phylum Pseudomonadota; class Gammaproteobacteria; order Pseudomonadales; family Oleiphilaceae; genus JAEZAA01. Next base: position 1,858 of record JAEZAA010000230.1, on the reverse strand, counting down.
TCGCGTCCGATTTCCCGGATACCAAGCGCCTGGATGCTGCGGGTCTGGGAAGCCAGGCGCAAGGCGGCCTCCATCAGGAGTCGCTTGCCCTGGGCTTCGGAGGGCTTGGCTAAGGTCAGTTTCATTGCTCGGACAACCATTGGCAAAAGAAAACACGAGGTGGCGGACGAAAGAATACCGGGCGGATTGTACCCGCTATTCACGCCTCGACATACCGCTGTATACATCGACCATCAGTGCATTCCTCTCAACAACAGATAAGAAACAGACAGGAGCGAACCATGAACGGTTTAATGATGGATATGCCTCTCAACATTGCATCCATTCTGGAACACGCTGAAAGAGCCCACAAGGATGTTGCGATCGTCAGCCGCAAACCGGAGGGCGGGATTCACCGCTACACATACGCCGCGGCCGCCAAACGCAGCCGCCAGCTGGCCAACGCCTTGCAGCGGCTAGGCGTCCAGCATCAGGACCGGGTCGGCACCCTGGCTTGGAACACCCATCGCCATTACGAACTTTATTACGCCGTCTCCGGCAGCGGCGCCATTCTGCACACCATCAACCCGCGTCTGTTTCCGGAACAGCTGGTCTACATCATCAACCACGCCGAAGAGGAAGTCCTGTTCCTGGACCTTCATTTCGTGCCGCTGCTGGAGAAGATCCAGGCGCATTTGCCGCACCTCAAGCACATCGTGGTCATGTGCGACCGCGCCAGCATGCCGCAATCCTCCTTGACCCTGCTCTGCTACGAAGAACTGCTGGCGGCCGAGAACGACCAGTTCGTCTGGCCGCAACTGGACGAGAACCTGGCCGCATCGCTCTGCTATACCTCCGGTACCACCGGCAATCCCAAAGGCGTGCTCTACAGCCACCGCTCCACCGTGCTGCATGCCTGGGCGGCGGTCTCGCCGGATGCGCTCAAGATCAGCAACGGCGGCAGCGTGCTGCCCGTGGTCCCCATGTTCCACGTCAACGCCTGGGGTGTGCCTTACGCCTCCACCATGGCGGGCTCCAAGCTGGTGTTGCCGGGTGCCGGCATGGATGGGGCGTCACTGTACGAGCTGATTGCCGAGGAAGAGGTCGGTCTGCTGCTGGGCGTGCCCACGGTCTGGCTGGGATTGCTGCAATATTGTGAGCGCGAGGGCCTGACCCTGGATCCGGTGAAGGAAGTCGTGATTGGCGGCGCGGCCGCGCCCCTGTCCATGATCAAGGCGTTTCAGGAAAAACACGACGCCTTCGTCATTCATGCCTGGGGCATGACCGAACTCTCGCCGCTGGGCACCGTCAACAGCATGAATCCCTACATGGCGAGCCTGCCGCTGGAGCAGCGCTATCAGTTGCAGACCAAGCAAGGCCGCGCCGTGTACGGCATAGAGCTGAAGATCATCGGCCCGGACAACGCGCCCCTGCCCCACGACGGCAAGAGCTTCGGCCGCCTGCTGGTGCGCGGTCCCTGGGTCGCCAAGGGCTATTACAAGCTCGATGACCAATCAGCCTGGATCGACGGCTGGTTCGATACCGGCGACGTGGCCACCATCGACGCGCAAGGCAACATGAACATCGTGGATCGCGCCAAGGACGTCATCAAGTCCGGCGGCGAATGGATCAGCTCGATCGAGATGGAAAATGCCGCCATGGGGCATCCGGCGGTCAATGAATGCGCGGTGGTCGGCCTGCCCCATCCCAAGTGGGACGAGCGGCCGCTGCTGTTGGTGGTTCCCAAGGAAGGTGCAACCCTGACCAAGGAAGACATGCTCGACTTCCTGGCGGACAAGGTGGCCAAATGGTGGCTGCCGGATGACGTGCTGGTGGTCAGCGAACTGCCCCATACACCCACCGGCAAATTGCTGAAGCG
>JAEZAA010000204.1 GCA_023430625.1 Pseudomonadota bacterium | reverse complement strand
GGTCACATGGATAACGAATCACAGACGACTGCACCGACCCCCTCCAATAGCACTCCGACTCCTTCCAGTCGGGAGTGGAAGCTGATCGAGAAGCTCCTGGCCTCGGCCACCATCGAGCAAAGACGTACGCGGCGCTGGGGGATCTTCTTTAAGGCGCTGACGTTTCTTTATCTGTTCGTGTTGCTGGTGGTCATGACGGCGGGTTTCGGTAGCCGCGTGGCTGAGGTGGCGGAACCCCATACGGCACTGATTGAGGTGAAGGGTGTGATCGCGGCGGATGAGTACGCCAGTGCGGACACCTTGGTCACGGGGCTGCGCGCCGCGTTTGAAAGCGAGAATGTCAAAGGCATCGTGTTGCGGATTAACAGCCCGGGCGGAAGCCCCGTGCAGTCTGGTTATGTGTACGATGAGATCAAGCGCCTGCGCGCGGAACATCCTGATATCAAGGTTTATGCCGTCATTACCGATCTTGGTGCGTCCGGCGCCTATTACATTGCGGCGGCGGCCGATGAGATCTATGCCGATAAGTCCAGTCTGGTTGGCTCAATCGGTGTGATAGCGGCAGGCTTTGGATTTGTGCAGGCGCTCGATAAGCTGGGCGTGGAGCGCAGGGTGTATACGTCTGGACAGAACAAGAACTTTCTTGATCCCTTCATGCCCGAACAGCCTGAGCACGTAGCTTATTGGAAGCAGGTGCTTGACTCCACCCATGCGCAATTCATCGCCCAGGTGAAGGCCGGGCGGGGTGATCGTTTGAAGGATGATCCGGCGCTGTTTTCCGGGTTGATCTGGTCAGGCGAACAGGCGCTGGAGCTGGGGCTCGTGGACGGTTTTGGTAGTTCCAGCTACGTGGCGCGTGAAATCATTGGTGCGGAAACGCTGGTGGATTACACCCCGGCCCGCAGCCCATTTGAAAAGCTTGCGCGGGAGTTCGGTGCGAGCGTGGGGCAGGGGTTGGGAAGTCTGCTGATGTCGGCGCAGATTGGTCTGCGTTAGGGAATCTGGATCCCTTCCTTACGCAGCAGTTCGCAGAGCAAGATGAGGGGCAGGCCAATTAGGCCGTTAAAGTCGCGCCCCTCCATGGCCTCGAACAGGCTGATACCTAACCCTTCGCACTTGAAGCTGCCGGCGCAATCGTACGGTTGTTCGCGGACAAGATAGCGTTCTATCTCTGACTTGGTGAGGGTGCGAAAACGTACCCTGAACTCTTCAACCATTGCCTGGCATTGGTTGGTTTGCGTATTTAGCAGGCAGAGTCCGGTATAGAAATGTACGGTTCTGCCGCTGCACGCCAGAAGTTGTTCGCTGGCGACGGCGTGTGAACCCGGCTTGGAAAGTATGCGGTCCGGTGCTAGAAACGCCACCTGATCTGAGCCGATGATCAGGTGGTTCGGGTATTCATCTGCAAGTGAACGGGCTTTGCCCACGGCCAGGCGCAATGCGCGCTCGGTTGGAGATTCTCCGGCAATGCTTGTTTCGCTAAACGGCGGGCTTATGGCCTGAAACGGAATCCCGAGTTTTTGTATCAGTGTTTGGCGATAAGTCGAGGTCGAAGCAAGGATTAGGGGCTGCATGGTTGCTTGTCCAATGGTTGCTGCAAACCCGCATTATGCCAGCCTGGATGGAATAGCGCAGGCGGCGGCTTGAAACTGGCCCAGATGCAGTTCATATCTAATTTTTCCGGAACGGGTCCGGAGGAATCATTCTTTATTATCGCGCCTCTATCAATTTGTCCCATAAAGCGTATGATTCGGGCGAAGATCTTTTGACAAGGCCAGTGCCTGGCCCTAAAATTGCCGCTCTTATATGACTATGACTAAAGCAAATGGTACGACCGGAACACATCCGGCGGACAGCGCAAGACAAGTGGATCCGTACAAACTTGCGGATCAGCAAGCGACTATTTTCAGGAAACTGCCGTTGGTCAGCTTTCCACGAATCGTTGAAGTCTTGGGCGAAAGCGATGGTCTGGTCGATGTGGAGATGCAGTTTTCCCGGGACGAGCAGCGACGCTGTATCGTACAAGGGCATTTGCAAACCCAGGCGGAAGTCGTCTGTGAGCGTTGTCTGAATCCCGTAAAGCAGCCGGTTGTCAGCGATTTTACCCTTTGTGTGGTAGTGTCTGACGAGGCCGCGCGCGATATCCCCAAGGAGTATGACCCCTTGATTGTTGAGGGGCAGGCCCTGGATATAGGGGATATGGTCGAAGAAGAGATTCTTTTGGCGCTACCCATGTTTTCCTACCATGACGATCCGCAATGCGGGGTCGGCATGACACCGGCGGCTCCAGAGCCACGGGACGAAGGTTTAGAGAACAAGGTACAGAAACCGAATCCATTTGAAGTGTTATCGACGTTAAAGTTGAAAAAGTGATCCGTTTTTTAGGGGAGTTTTAATCGCCATGGCTGTTCAACAGAACCGTAAAACCCGTTCTAAGCGTGGTATGCGTCGCGCACACGATGCGCTGACCGCTGCGTCTGTCTCGATTGATTCAACCACTGGCGAGAAGCACCGTCGTCACCACGTGACGCCCGATGGTTTCTACCGTGGCAAAAAAGTGATCGATACCGAGCAAGAATAATCCTTGCGAGGTCAGATCACGATAGCAGTTGATGCAATGGGGGGCGATCATGGCCCCTCTGTTGCAGCCAAAGCAGCCCTCGCCAGCGTTCTTCGCGATTCTAATTTAAGGATCCTGCTGGTTGGGGATGTGAGTGTTCTTCAGTCTTTCCTTCCTTCCCATCATCCCTCTGATCGACTCGTGCTCATTGATGCGCCGGATTACGTGCGCATGGATGATAAGCCAGCCTATGCGCTTCGCCACAAAATGCAGTCCTCCATGGCGGTTGCCTTGCGCCAGGTCCTGGAGGGGCGTGCACAGGCCTGTGTCAGTGCTGGTAATACCGGGGCTTTAATGGCGCTTGGGCGTGCCTTGCTCAAGATGCCGCCTGGCGTTGACCGTCCTGCAATCATCAAGCGTATCCCGTCTCTACGTGCCCGTTGTTATGTCCTGGATCTTGGTGCAAACGTTGATTGTTCCGCGGAGCAGCTGTACCAATTCGCGGTGCTCGGTTCGCTTGTGGTTGAGCATGTGGAGCGCAAACCAAGGCCACGTGTTGCACTGGTGAATGTGGGCGAGGAAGATACCAAGGGCAACGAGGCTGTTCGTTTGGCTTCACGCCTGCTCGCTGAAAGTCCCCATATCAATTATGTCGGCTATGTTGAAGGTGGCGCGGTCTTTCGGGATCTGGCGGATGTGCTCGTCTGCGACGGTTTCGTGGGCAATGTGGCCCTGAAGACGGGGGAAGGTGTCATCGAGATGCTATCGGATCTGCTCGATGAAACTTTTTCGCGGAGCTGGTATATGCGCCTCTTGGGTTTATTGGCGCGTCCGGCTTTGAATCGGCTGCAGGAATTGCTTGACCCGGCCACACATAATGGCGCGAGCTTGATTGGGCTCAATGGCGTTGTTGTAAAAAGCCATGGCTCCGCGCGTGAAAAGGGCTTCGCGAGCGCCATCGAGCAGGGCGTGCAGGAGGCTCGCCTGAGGTTGCCGGACGTTATAAACTCCCGCCTGGACGATTTGGTTTTCTAGACGTTCGCAAGTGAACGTTCGGGCCGGATCCGAATTTCTTTCCACACAAGTATCATTCCTATGAAAACAGCATTCGTTTTTCCTGGCCAGGGCTCCCAGTCCGTTGGCATGCTGGCCGAGCTGGCGCTCGAGTTTCCACAGATCAAGGATACCTTCGCCGAAGCTTCGGCTGTGTTGGGTTATGACCTTTGGGCGCTGTGCCAGCAAGGACCCGATTCAGAACTCGGACGTACGGAGTGCACCCAGCCGGCTATTTTGACCGCGAGTATCGCGATCTGGCGTCTCTGGCTGGAGCAGGGTGGTTGCAAGCCGAATGTGGTTGCCGGCCATAGCCTTGGTGAATATTCGGCACTGGTTGCAGCGGGAGTATTGGATTTTGCCACGGCGGTCACTCTGGTTCAGGAGAGAGGGCGCCTGATGCAGCAGGCCGTACCGGCTGGCGTGGGAGCCATGGCGGCGGTTATCGGTTTGGATGATGCCTTGGTCGTCGAAGCCTGTGCCGAGGCTGCCGAGGGTGAGGTGGTCTCTGCCGTCAACTTCAATTCACCTGGTCAAGTCGTCATTGCCGGCGTCGCGGCGGCGGTTGAACGTGCTGGGGCCCAATGCAAGGCAAAAGGTGCTCGTCGGGTGCTGCCCTTGCCAGTGAGCGTGCCATCTCATTGTGCGCTGATGGCGGACGCGGCTGTGCAGTTGGGGGCCGCGCTGAATCAGGTGGCACTGGAGAGTCCGCATATTCCGGTGGTTCAGAATGTTGAGGCGGAGATCGAAAGCGACCCGGCAAATATCCGTGAGAATCTGGTGAAGCAGTTGTACTCGCCGGTGCGGTGGACCGAAACCCAGGCAAAACTCGCTTCACTGGGTGTTCGTCAACTGGTGGAGGTTGGCCCAGGTAAGGTATTGTCGGGTCTGGCGAAACGGGCCATGGATGGGGTTGATGCGTTGGCCACCGCAACGCCAAGTGAATTCCAATCTGCACTGGCGTTAACTGGTTCCGACGCTGGCCTGACTGAGGGGGATGCGAAATGAGTTTTGAAGGTAAAATCGCGCTCGTGACTGGTGCAAGCCGTGGTATCGGTGCAGCCATTGCGGATACTTTGGTGAAGCAGGGGTTGATGGTCATCGGTACTGCAACCACTGACGCGGGCGCTGGCGCAATTTCCGAGCGTCTCGCCGCGCTGGGATCAGGTGTGGGACGGACGCTGGATGTTACGGATGCAGCGGCGGTAGAGGCTCTGTATGCGAGCATCGTCGAAGAGTTTGGTGCGCCTCATATCTTGGTGAACAATGCCGGAATCACCCAGGATGGTCTTCTGCTGAGAATGAAGGATGAGTCCTGGGATGCGGTGTTGCAGGCTAACCTGACGGCTGTATTCCGCCTGTCCAAGCTTGCCCTGAAAGGGATGACCAAGGCGCGCTGGGGGCGGATCATCAACATCAGCTCCGTAGTCGCGTCCATGGGTAACCCAGGGCAGGCGAACTATGCGGCGGCGAAGGCCGGGATGGAAGGCTTTTCCCGCTCCCTCGCCAAGGAAGTGGGTTCGCGGGGGATCACCGTAAACTGCGTTGCGCCTGGGTTTATCGAAACCGACATGACGAACGAGCTGCCTGAGGCACAGAAACATGCCATGCTGGCGGCGATTGCACTTGGGCGTCTGGGGCGTCCGGAAGAAGTGGCGGGCGTGGTCAGCTTCCTGGCGAGTGATGCCGCCGCCTATGTCACGGGCGAGGTGATTCAGGTCAATGGTGGGATGTACATGCAATGATCGAAGCGGGAATGCCGCGCTGTGGCGCGTCTCACAGCCAGGCTATCCCGCGCGGCGCCAGCGTAATTGGCGCTTGATTAAAGGCTTTGGGTTCATCTAGACTAGCACGCTTGTCAGTGCTTGGTTATGTAATATAGCGAGGAAACTATGAGTACAGTTGAAGAGCGTGTTAAGAAAATCGTTTGCGAACAGTTGGGCGTGAAGGAGTCTGAGGTACAGAACAGCTCCTCCTTCGTAGAAGACCTGGGCGCAGACTCTCTTGACACGGTCGAACTCGTCATGGCGCTCGAGGAAGAATTCGAGACAGAGATCCCGGATGAGGAAGCAGAGAAGCTGACCACCGTTCAGGACGCCATCGACTACATCACTGCGCATATCTGACCCGTTTCGGGCCCTTTATGACCAAGCATGAGCCGCCTCGGGAGACACTCCCTGGCGGCTTTTTCATGTTGGCGTCTGGTGACAGGGCGTAAGTGTGGTGCCTGAAAAGGTAAGCCTCTGATGTCCGCCGTTGCTCTGATGAATGGCCGCTTGTGTGAGTCCCTGCCGCTTGGTGACCGTGGATTCGCCTATGGCGATGGCCTGTTCGAGACGGTTCGTGTCGTGGATGGTCAGGGACTTCTCTGGGAATATCATCTCAAGCGGCTTGTATCTGGTTGTGAGCGGTTGAGAATCCCGCTGCCGGACGATCTTGAGTCGAACTTGCCGGTGTGGTTGAGGCGGTTGCTGAACACCACGCAGAGTCGTGACCCGAGCTTTCGCGCCGACGACTTCATTCTGAAAATTGTGGTTACGCGAGGCAGCGGCGGGCGCGGCTATCGTCCTCTGGCTACCGGCGTTGAACCCTCGATATATCTTAGTTTGCATGCCGTACCATCCGATCTGAAAGAAAAGCAGCAAAACGGCATTTCAGCGAAACTGCTGGATTATCGTCTGGTCTCGCATCCGGTATTAGCCGGCCTGAAACATCTGAACCGCCTGGATCAGGTGCTCGCCAGTCTGGAGTTGCGCGACGAGGACGAGGGGCTCCTCCTGAATCAGGCGGGGTTCCTGATTGAAGGTACTAAAAGCAATCTGCTTCTCTATGTGAATGATGAGTTCGTGACGCCTGAGCTTCACGGCTGCGGCGTTGAAGGAGTGATGCGCCAGTGGCTGATCGCTCCGGACAACCCTGCCGGCATACAGGTGAATGTCGCGCCGGTGAAGTCGGATGTTTTGCAAACTGCCAAGGGGTTGGCAGTAATCAATTCGGTCATGGGCGTTTGTCCGGTTTCCTCCTTGAATGGTCTAGAATGGGTAGTGCCGGAACAACTTCGCCATCTTCAACACGCAGTTCATAGCCAATTAAGATTTTGAAAAAATCACGCAGCACATCTCGTCGTAACAAGTCATGGCGCACCTTGCTGGTTGCCGTCCTTGTTTTTTTGTCCCTGATCGCTCTCGGTGTCTTCGGCCTCTGGCGCTATATGCTGACCATGACGGTGCAGGTGCCGTCTCAAGGCATGGTCTTTGAGGTGGCGCCGGGCGTGCCAATCCAGCGCGTTGCCCGTGACTTGGAATCCGCAGGGGTATTACCCAGCTCCCTTTGGTTGCGAGCCTATGTGCGCTTGAATCCTGAGGTGAATCATTTTCGTGCGGGAGAATATCTCCTGGAGCCGGGCCTGACGCTGCCGCAACTGATCAAGCGGTTCGTTGACGGAAAAATCCTCGATTATCCTATCCAGTTCGTTGAGGGCTGGACCTTTGCCGATGCGCTGCAGGAGCTTGCCCGTCACTCAAAGCTCCTGCGGAAAACGGAGGGGCAATCACCGCAAGAGATTATGGCGGCGCTCGGGCGCCCTGATTCGCATCCTGAAGGATTGTTCTTCCCGGACACCTACCGGTATCACAAGGGGATGTCCGATATCGATGTGCTCACCATCGCCATGCAGCGCATGGACTGGGTGCTTAATCAGGAATGGCCCAAGCGTCAGGAAGGGCTGCCTATCAAGAGTCCTTACGAAGCCCTGATTCTTGCCTCCATCATCGAGAAGGAAACCGGTGTTGCCCATGAGCGAGGGAAGATCGCGGGCGTTTTTGTTCGGCGCCTGGAAAAGGGTATGCGACTGCAAACGGATCCCACAGTGATTTACGGCCTGGGAGAGCGATACGCAGGCAATTTGACGCGCAAGAACCTCCGGGAAGAAACCGAGTACAACACCTATAGAATCTCAGGATTGCCGCCGACTCCGATTGCCTTACCTGGCCGAGAGGCTATTCATGCCGCGCTTCATCCAGAGGCAGGCAATGAGCTGTTTTTCGTTGCGAGAGGCGATGGGTCCCACGAATTTACCGCAACCTTGGCGGAGCATCGCGAGGCGGTATTGAAATATCAGATCCGGGAAAGGCGGTCGGATTATCGATCTCGCCCAGACACCAGTACTCAGGGAGCACCTTAATCACATGAGCGTTGGTACGCGCGGGCGGTTTATCACCGTTGAAGGGATAGAGGGTGTTGGCAAGAGCACTAACATGGCGTTTGTGGCGGACTGGCTGCAAGGTCGGGGTGTGAAGCTCGTTCGTACCCGTGAGCCGGGCGGTACGCCAATGGCGGAGGAGATTCGTGGGCTTCTGTTACAGCACCGCGAGGAAGCTGTGGCTGAAACCACCGAGCTGCTCCTGATGTTTGCGGCCCGTGCCCAGCACTTGCAGCAACTGGTCTGGCCTGCGTTGGAGCAGGGTACCTGGGTCTTGAGTGATCGCTTTACCGATGCGACCTTTGCTTACCAGGGCGGCGGCAGGGGATTGGCCGACGCCAAGATCGCAGAGTTGGAGCAGTTTGTTCAGGGTGATTTTCGTCCCGACCTGACGTTGGTTCTGGATGCGCCGCCAGAGATTGGCATGGCACGTGTCGCCCGGCGTGGCGGGGAAGATCGCTTCGAACTCGAGCGGCATGAATTCTTCGCGCGAGTCCGTGCGGTTTATCTGGAGCGTGCAAAGCGTTGGCCGGATCGGTATGCCGTTATTGATGCAACCCAACCATTGGAGCAGGTTCAGGCCGCCGTCGCTGCTGTATTGAATGAGCGATTTGCTTCTCTTACTGCCTAACTTCGTTTCTATTCTTCACTTAGCTTCCAATTCTGCTTTTGCGACGGATTTCGTCGTGCCCAAAGTATGAGCGCCTGATTCGGCGCGGATCTGGGCGAAAATCTGTCAGTATCGCCCAATAAAAAGGCCCCGAAATTCGGGGCCTTTTCGTTTCAGGCTAGGCTGTTACAGCGCTACCTTGTTCTCGGCCGAGTTCGCAGCTTGCTGGTAGCTGTCGATCTGGTCGAAGTTGAGGTAACGGTATACATCACCGGCCATGGACTCCAGGTTGTTGGCGTACTGCATGTACTCCTCAACGGTCGGAATGCGACCCAGGATGCCACCAACCGAGGCTAGTTCCGCCGAGGTCAGGTAGACATTGGCGCCATCACCCAGACGGTTGGGGAAGTTACGAGTCGAGGTAGACAGTACCGTCGCACCGGCATTGACGCGTGCCTGGTTACCCATGCAGAGTGAGCAGCCCGGGATTTCCGTGCGGACTTCGTTCTTCTTGTAGATGTCGTAGTAACCTTCCTGTTGCAGTTGGTTCTGGTCCATCTTGGTGGGCGGTGCCACCCAGAAGCGAGTCTTCAGGCTTTCCTTGTTCTGCTCCAGCATCTTGCCCGCAGCGCGGAAGTGGCCGATGTTGGTCATGCAAGAACCGATGAACACCTCATCAACCTTGTCGCCGGCAACGGAAGACAGCAGACGGGCATCGTCCGGGTCGTTCGGTGCGCAGACGATCGGCTCTTTGATATCGGCCAGGTCGATCTCGATCACCGCGGCATACTCGGCGTCGGCGTCGGCTTCCATCAGTTCCGGGTTCTTCAGCCACTCTTCCATGGCGCGAGCACGACGCTCCAGGGTACGGGCATCGCCGTAGCCTTCGGCAATCATCCAGCGCAGCATGGTGATGTTGGACTTCAGGTACTCGATGATGGGTTCCTTGTCCAGCTTGATGGTACAGCCGGCAGCAGAACGCTCGGCAGACGCGTCGGACAGTTCGAACGCCTGTTCAACGGTCAGGGTGTTCAGGCCTTCGATCTCGAGAACACGGCCGGAGAAAATGTTCTTCTTGCCTTTCTTCTCAACGGTCAGCAGGCCTTGTTGGATCGCGTAGTAAGGAATGGCATGTACCAGGTCACGCAGTGTGATGCCAGGCTGCATCTTGCCTTTGAAGCGAACCAGTACGGATTCCGGCATGTCCAGCGGCATAACGCCAGTCGCGGCCGCGAAGGCAACCAGACCGGAACCGGCCGGGAAGGAGATACCGATCGGGAAACGGGTGTGGGAGTCGCCACCGGTGCCAACGGTATCTGGCAGCAGCATGCGGTTCAGCCAGGAGTGGATAACGCCGTCACCCGGACGCAGGGATACACCGCCCCGGTTCATGATGAAGTCGGGCAGGGTGTGGTGAGTTTCCACGTCCACAGGCTTGGGATAAGCCGCGGTATGGCAGAAAGACTGCATGGTCAGGTCGGCGGAGAAGCCGAGGCAGGCCAGGTCTTTCAGTTCGTCGCGGGTCATCGGACCAGTGGTGTCCTGAGAGCCCACGGTGGTCATTTTCGGCTCGCAGTAGGTGCCAGGACGGATGCCTTTGACGCCACATGCCTTGCCAACCATCTTCTGGGCCAGGGTGAAACCCTTGCCGCTGTCGGCCGGAGCAACCGGGCGACGGAAGACTTTGGATGCATCCAGACCCAAGGCAGCGCGCGCCTTGTCGGTCAGGCCACGGCCAATGATCAGGTTGATACGGCCGCCTGCGCGAACTTCGTCGAGCAGGACGTCGGTCTTGAGGCCGAACTCGGCCAGTACTTCATCGGTGCCGTGCTTGGTGATCTTGCCTTCAAAGGGATAGATGTCGATGACATCGCCCATGTTCAGGTTGGATACGTCGGCTTCGAAGGGCAGGGCGCCGGCGTCTTCCATGGTGTTGAAGAAGATCGGAGCGATTTTGCCGCCGATGCAGATACCGCCCGTGCGCTTGTTGGGCACATTGGGGATGTCGTCACCGATGTACCAGAGCACGGAGTTGGTTGCGGACTTACGGGAGGAACCGGTGCCCACAACGTCGCCCACGAAGGCAACCTGATGGCCTTTCTTCTTCAGTTCTTCGATCTGTGCTTCCGCATTGGTTATACCTTCGCGGGGCATCTTGTACATCGCCTTGGCGTGCAGGGGGATGTCCGGGCGGGACCAGGCGTCAGGAGCGGGGGACAGGTCGTCGGTGTTGGTTTCGCCAGTGACCTTGAATACCGTGGCGGTGATCACTTTTGCCACGTCAGGACGCTTCAGGAACCATTCGGCGTCAGCCCAGGAGTTGAGTACGGCCTTGGCATGGGCGTTGCCAGCCTTGGCTTTTTCTTCAACGTCGTGGAAATTGTCGAACATCAGCAGGGTGTGCTTGAGCTGTTCGGCAGCCAGAGAGGCCAATTCAGCATCGTCGAGCAGTTGAACCAGCGTTTCGATGTTGTAGCCACCTTGCATGGTGCCCAGCAACTCTACGGCGCGCTGCTTGGAAATCAGGGGTGAGCTGGCTTCGCCCTTGGCGACGGCAGACAGGAAAGCGGCTTTAACGTAAGCGGCTTCGTCGACACCCGGCGGTACGCGGTTAACCAGCAGGTCGAGAATGTATTCGCCCTCGCCAGCAGGTGGGTTTTTCAACAGCTCCACCAAGCCAGCCATTTGTTCGGCATTGAGAGGCTTGGGAGGTACACCCTCGGCGGCCCGCTCTTCAACGTGTTTACGATAAGCTTCTAGCACGATAAAACCCTCATCAGTTCTAAAACCCACCTCAAGGCGCAGGACGGGCTCCCGTTGTGCAGGAGGTTCCTCGACTCACCGGTGATATTATGCGGGGGGCAGGACTCACACGAGCCTGTGGGACGCCGCATTCTACAAGAAACGCGGTTTAAAGTTAAGGTGTGTGGAATTATCACTCGATACGGATTGCGATAATGTTCCGATTATTGGGGTAGGGTGAAAGTGTCGGAACGAGATCTGGCTTCCTATATAATGGCCCGCAAATTTGCCCAGCTCCTAAACGTGGTTTCAATCGAATGAATGCTGTTGCCGAAATACGCGCCTTTTTGGGCTGCGCCACCCCTGACGCCTGGATTGAGCAGGCAGTGAAGCAGATCCCCACCTTGTTGATCGATCATGCCAATTGCGAGAAAAAGGCAGCCGGTACTGCGCTTAATCTGATGTTCAGGTATGTCGATAAGCTCGATCTTTTAAATAAGATGTCGCGCCTGGCGCGGGAGGAGTTGCGGCATTTTGAGCAGGTGCTCGGGTATATGAAAAAGCGGGGAATTGCCTACGCACCCCTGCCGTCTGCACGCTACGCGCAGGGCTTGAGAAAGCCTGCGCGCACCTCGGAACCTGGGCGTCTGGTGGATATCCTGATTATCGGTGCCATTATCGAGGCCCGCTCCTGTGAGCGATTCGCCAGTCTTGCGCCCCATCTGGATGGAGAGCTTGGTGACTTTTATCTGTCTCTGCTGAAGTCCGAATCCCGTCATTACCGGGATTATCTGACGCTTGCTGAAAAATACGCGGGTGAGGATATTTCCGAACGGGTGCGCGTCTTTCTGGCGGTAGAGGCGGATTTAATTCAAACGCCAGACCCGGATTTTCGCTTCCATAGCGGCGTTCCAATGGAATGTGCGGCTAGTGCAGATAACTCGGTGTGTGCAACGCTGGGATAAATTCAGGCCCGAGGGCCTGAATCTTCTCTTTCTTGCTCTTTTCTGTGTCGAGGATCGAATGCTGACAGCAATCGGCTTGGTTTTGTCAGGCGACTAGTTGGTGTCAGCTTTCAGGAAAGGGCTGTTGCAGCAGTTCGGGTTCCTGATTATCCCTGATTCGGATGTACCAGAATCCACGATCCCAGTCTCCCAATACATATCGCTTGGCATCCTGGCCGGCGACAGTCAATTGGTGCACCCGGGGCCGGTGGGTGTGCCCATGGATCAGGCGGCGAACCTGATGTAATTCCATGACGCGTTCGACCTCTTCTGGGGTCACATCCATGATTTCCATTTGCTTGCCCTGATTGCGAGCCATGCTCATTTCGCGCAGCTGGCGGGCCATGGTTTGCCGTTCCACCAGGGGGCGCTTGAGCATCATGGTCTGCCACTGAGGGTTGCGGACCATGGCGCGAAACTTGGCATATTCGGTATCGCGGGTGCAGAGTGTGTCGCCGTGCATCAGCAGCGTTGGTTGCCCGCCCAGTTCTACGACGGTTGGATCGTCCAGCAGTTGGACGCCGGCTTCCTCGGCGAATTGCTGGCCAATCAGAAAGTCGCGGTTGCCGTGAAGGAAATAAACCTGGATGCCCCGATCACTCAGGGCGCGCAGTGCCTCGATGACTTGCACCTGCAATGGCCGGCACTCATCGTCGCCGACCCAGACTTCGAAGAAGTCGCCGAGGATGTAGAGCGCATCCGCATGTTGAGCCTGTTCCTGGAGAAACCGGAAGAACGCCCGGGAAATATCCGGGCGCTCTTCCTCCAGGTGCAGGTCCGATATGAGGAGAACCTGCATGCTAGCCCTCGATCACTTCGGCGGATTCGATCACGACATCCTCGGCCGGAACGTCCTGGTGCCCCGCGCGCATGGTCGTTGGAACGTTCTTGATTTTGTTGACCACGTCCATGCCTTCGACGACCTTGCCAAACACGGCATAACCCCAGCCTTCCATGGTTTGTGCGGTATGGTCTAGAAAGCCATTGTCCTTCACGTTGATGAAGAACTGGGCGCTGGCGGAGTGGGGGTCCATGGTGCGGGCCATGGCGATCGTGCCCGTCATGTTGCTGAGGCCGTTGTTCGCTTCGTTCTTGATGGGCGCCTTGGTTTTGCGGGGTTTCATGCCTGGCTCAAAGCCGCCACCCTGAATCATGAAGTTGGAAATCACCCGGTGAAAGATCAGGCCGTTGTAAAAACCTTCGCGCACATATTCTTCAAAGTTGCGGGCGGTTTCCGGCGCCTTCTCATGGTCCAGTTGAATCTTGATATCGCCGTGGTTGGTCTTCATCAAAATCATTGCAGTGTCCTTTGATCGCGGGTGACAAACGAAGTGTCGATGTTTGGTTAAGTCGCCCATTCTAAAACAGCTTGCGCGGAAATGCAGGAGTGCTGCGTCGTTCCGGTCAAATTGGTTTATAATCCCGCTTTTTACATGGATTGCAGGTTTTGTGAACGCCGCCTTTTGTATAGTCCGTTCGCCTGCAAGGAACCCCTTACAGCAGCACTGAGAGATCTATGAGTTCTCCCGAGACCAAAGCCCCGAGCAACTTCATTCGCCAAATCATCGACGAAGACCTGCGCACCCAGAAACATGGTGGCCGCATCGTCACCCGTTTTCCTCCGGAGCCGAACGGTTACTTGCACATTGGCCATGCCAAGGCGATTTGCCTCAATTTCGGGATTGCCGAAGACTACCCCAATGCTCAGTGTAATCTTCGCTTCGACGACACCAACCCTGAAAAGGAAAACCAGGAGTACATCGATGCGATCATCGCCGATGTGAAATGGCTGGGCTTTCAGTGGGCGGGCGACATTCGCTATGCGTCGAGCTACTACGACCAGTGCTACGAATTTGCGGTGGAGTTGATCAAAAAGGGCAAGGCCTATGTCTGCAGCCTGTCGCCGGACGAGATCGCCGAATACCGAGGCACACTGACCGCACCAGGGCGCAACAGTCCTTACCGCGAGCGTTCTATTGAAGAGAACCTGGATCTGTTCGAGCGCATGCGCCGGGGCGAGTTCAAGGAAGGGGAGTGTGTGCTGCGGGCCAAGATCGACATGGCGTCGCCCAACATGAATATGCGAGATCCCATTCTGTATCGGATTCGCTTCGCCTCCCATCACCAGACCGGGGATAAGTGGTGCATCTATCCCATGTACGACTACGCCCATCCGATTGGAGATGCGCTCGAGAACGTCACCCACTCCCTGTGCACGCTCGAATTCGAGGACCATCGCCCCCTGTATGACTGGGTGGTGGACAATATTTCCATCGACAGTCGCCCGCGCCAGTATGAGTTCGCCCGTCTGAATCTGAACTATACGGTGACGAGTAAGCGCAAGCTGAAGCAGTTGGTGGATGAAAAGGTTGTATCTGGATGGGACGACCCGCGTATGCCGACCCTCGCGGGCATGCGCCGTCGCGGGTTTACGCCGCAGTCCCTGCGCGCATTCTGTAATGCTATCGGTGTGACACGTAGTTCGGGCGTGGTGGATGTGTCCATGCTGGAGCACGCGATTCGGGATGACCTGAATGAGCGGGCGCCACGGGCCATGTGCGTGCTGCGCCCGCTCAAGGTGGTTCTGGAAAACTATCCCGAAGGCCAGGTTGAGCAACTGGAGTTGCCGAATCATCCGCAGCAGCCGGACATGGGATCCCGTCAGGTGCCTTGGACCCGCGAGATTTTTATCGATCGCGAAGACTTTGAAGAAGTGGCGCCACGCAAGTGGAAGCGACTGGCGACTGGCGAAAGCGTGCGTCTTCGTGGCGGGTACGTGATTACCTGTCAGTCCGTGGTCAAGGATTCCACAGGCGTGATCACCGAGCTGCGCTGCACCTACGATCCGGCAACCCTTGGTGTAAATCCCGAAGGCTATAAGGCCAACGGGGTTATTCACTGGGTTTCGGTGAGTCATTCCCATGCTGCGGAAATCCGGGTCTATGACCGTCTGTTCAATCACGAGAACCCGGACAGCAATAAAGAAGGGCGGGACTTCAAGGAGTTCCTCAATCCGGAATCCCTGGTTGTGCTCACGGAGAGTCGGGTGGAGGCGAGCTTGGCCGAGGCAGCCTCCGAGCTGCCCTATCAGTTCGAGCGGGAGGGTTATTACTTCCGGGATCCGGTCGACAGTAGCGATGGTAAGCTCGTGTTCAATCGCACGGTCACATTGCGTGATTCGTGGGTCAAGGAAAGCAAGGGTGGATGATTGTGCTGAATATTTATAACACCCTCACGCAACGCAAAGAGCCATTCAAGCCCCTGAAGGAGGGGCATGTCTCCATGTATGTGTGCGGCATGACCGTGTATGACTACTGCCATATTGGTCATGCCCGGGTCATGGTGGCGTTTGACGTCATCACGCGGTATCTGCGTCATCGCGGCTACCAGGTGACCTATGTGCGCAACATCACTGATGTCGATGACAAGATCTTTAATCGGGCCAATGAGAATGGCGAACCCTTCACTGCACTGACGGCCCGGTTCATCGACGCCATGCATGAGGATGAGCGGGCGCTGGGGGTGTTGTCGCCAGACCAGGAACCGCGCGCGACCCAGCATATTGGCGAGATCATTGCCATGATCGAGACATTGCTGGCGAAGGAATATGCCTACACGGCGGCAAACGGCGATGTGTATTACGACATCGCCAAGTTTGCCGATTACGGCAAGCTGAACCGTCGCGATCCGGAACAGATGATGGCCGGCGCGCGTGTCGAGGTGGATGCCCACAAGCGCAACCCCATGGACTTTGTACTGTGGAAGGCCGCAAAGCCCGGTGAAGCGGCCTGGGAAAGTCCATGGGGCGCAGGACGCCCGGGCTGGCACATTGAATGTTCGGCCATGTCGACCCAATGTTTGGGGCACACCTTCGATATTCATGGTGGGGGGCCGGATCTGAAGTTTCCCCATCATGAAAACGAGATCGCGCAGTCTGAAGCCGCGACTGGCTGTACCTACGTCAATTACTGGATGCATGCAGGCGCGGTGCGGGTCAACAAGGAGAAGATGTCCAAGTCCCTGGGCAACTTCTTTACGATC
This sequence comes from Pseudomonadota bacterium, assembly GCA_023430625.1. GTDB lineage: Bacteria > Pseudomonadota > Gammaproteobacteria > Pseudomonadales > Oleiphilaceae > JAEZAA01. The sequence continues at coordinate 13,420 of JAEZAA010000204.1, read as the reverse complement.
CGCGAGGTCCTGGAAAAGTACCCGCCGGAGGTGGTGCGCTACTTCCTGATTTCAAGCCATTATCGCAGCCAGGTGGACTATTCCGAGGAAAGCCTGCGGGAAGCGCGTGCGTCACTTGAGCGCCTGTACCGGGCGTTGCGCGGCGTCGATGCCATGGCGGGGCAGCTGGAACAGGATTACGCCGGACGTTTTGCCGCTGCCATGGATGACGATTTCAACACGCCTGGCGCGGTTGCTGTGCTTTTTGAGCTGGCGCGGGACATCAATCGTGCACAAAAAGAAGGTGGTGGCGCGGCTGCGTTGGCGGCTGAATTGCGTCGCCTGGCAGGTATCCTGGGCTTGTTGCAGGATGAGCCGGAGGTGTTCTTGCAGGCTGGTGCTGCGTCAAGCGATGGCGCTGGTTTGACTGCCGAAGCAATCGAGGCGTTGATTGCGCAACGCAATGCGGCCCGCAAGGCGAAAGACTTCGCTGAGTCAGACCGAATCCGTGACCTGCTCAAGGCACAAGGCATTGTACTGAATGACAGCCGTGAGGGCACGAGCTGGGAGCGGCAAACGGACTAAGATCTGAGTAGTGCTGTTTCAGATAGACAATAAAAAGGAGGGATAACCTCCTTTTTATTGGGGCGGCTGTGGTCGGACGGCAGGATTGATGCCCTGCCGGACCTCAGTCGCGATGCAGGTGTTCTGCTGCGTACAGGGTGTTCTCAAGCAGTGCTGCGCGGGTCATGGGGCCCACACCGCCAGGAACGGGAGTAATCCAGGCTGCGCGTTCGCGGGCACTGTCGAACTCCACGTCGCCCACCAGGCGTCCGTCTTCAAGGCGGGTGATGCCCACATCGATAACCACGGCGCCGGGCTTGATCCAGTCCCCCTTGACCAGACCAGGTTTGCCTGCGGCGGCAACCACAATATCGGCTCGTCCGACATGTCCGGCCAGATCCTTTGTAAAGCGATGTGCTGTCGTGACGGTGCTACCGGCAAGCAGCAATTCCAGCGCCATCGGGCGTCCAACAATGTTCGATGCTCCCACGACGACGGCGTCAAGCCCTTTGGGATCGATGCCGGTTGATTCCAGGAGGCGCATGATACCCTTTGGGGTGCAGGGGCGCAGCAGTGGGATTCTTTGGGCAAGGCGTCCGACATTGAAGGGATGAAAGCCATCGACGTCTTTATCCGGCTTGATCAGTTCCAGCAGGGGAGCGGCGTCCAGATGTGCGGGGAGTGGCAACTGTAGCAGAACGCCGTCAATGGTCGGGTCATCATTCAGCGAGTGGATGAGGGCTTCCAGCTCGGCCTGCGTGGTCGAGGCGTCAAGGATATGGGAGCGTGATTGAAATCCTACTTCCTTACAGTCATTAACCTTGTGGTGAACATAAACCTGGGAGGCTGGATCTGTGCCTACCAAAATAACCGCAAGGCCTGGTGCGCGTAGTCCCTGCTGGAGTCGTTGCTGGACTGCCGCCGCTACTTCCTGGCGAACCTTCGCGGCAACCGCCTTGCCGTCTATTAGTTGTGCTGTCATGTTATCCCGGACGTCCGTTGAGCTAAAAAAACAGCCGCTATTCTCTCACGGACGCAGTCTGAGACAAAGTGCTGTTCCCTGAATGCGGGTGGCTAGCCGATCTGTTCGGAAGAATAGGGATGACGGCTTTGACTGCATGTCGAGAGTTCCCGGTTGGGATGGTGGAATGTGCATTTCGTTTCTGGGGCTGACAACGCTTTCGTTATGAGTGGCTGAATACTTGCTAATGGTTGCTCTGGCAGGATAAAAATCCGGTCCAACAGTTGACGCCCTGCGGTGGCGCGGGTATGATTCGCGCCATCTTTGCTAAGACGCTTAGTCGGGGTATAGCGCAGTCTGGTAGCGCGCCTGCTTTGGGAGCAGGATGTCGGGAGTTCGAATCTCTCTACCCCGACCAACTTAGGTCTGCAAGATTGTCTGTTGAAGTGCCAGGATAGATACTGCGCCCGTAGCTCAATCGGATAGAGCAACGGCCTTCTAAGCCGTAGGTTGCAGGTTCGATTCCTGCCGGGCGCGCCACACCGCCACGGTGAGGTCTCAGCAGATGGAGTATGCAAAGAGCAATGGTGGACGTAGCTCAATAGGTAGAGCTCAGGATTGTGATTCCTGCGGTCGAGGGTTCGATTCCCTTCGTCCACCCCATTTTTCTTATGCAGTTTTCGATCGTTAAGAACTGCATAATCTGCAATATGCGACGATTTAAGTCGCGCCCTCTATAGAGCTGATTGGCTCTGATCTGGTAAGGTTTGTGCGAAAGTGGCGGAACTGGTAGACGCGCTGGATTTAGGTTCCAGTACCGAAAGGTGTGAGAGTTCGAGTCTCTCCTTTCGCACCACAAACTTTGAATATTGCTCACAGCATCCACAAGATCACCTGCAATACATGGCCGGCGCCTCTTGCGCTGTTGCGAGCATCGACATAACATCTCCGCCTTTTAGGTCTACCAGCGAATTGATTCGAGGATAACCCATGCAAGTTTCTGTTGAGACGACGTCTAGCATCGAGCGTCGACTGACCATTGGCGTTCCGGCCGAGAAGGTGGAAAGCGAAATCGCAAAGCGTTTACAGGATACCGCCCGCCGTGTGCGCCTGAACGGATTCCGTCCTGGTAAAGCGCCGATGAGCGTGGTCAAGCAGCGCTACGGCGAAGGTGTGCGTCAGGAAGTGGTGGGCGAGATCATGCGTAACGCCTACGTCGAAGCGCTGTCCAAGGAAAGCCTGAACCCGGCCGGTTATCCCCGTTTTGAGCCCAAGGAGTTGGGCGAGGGTAAAGATCTGGAGTTCGTGGCGACGCTGGAGGTTTACCCCGAAGTCGAGCTGGCAGACCTGAGTGACGTTGAGCTGGTGCGCGAGACTGCAGAAGTCACCGAGCAAGATGTCGACAACATGATCGAAAACCTGCGCAAGCAGCAGACCTCCTGGCAGGAAGTTGATCGTGCCGCCCAGAACGGCGATCAGCTGACGGTTGCCTATGAAGGTTCCATTGATGGCGAAGTTTTCCAGGGCGGCAGCGCGGAGAGCGCGCGCATCGTTCTGGGTTCTGGCCGCATGATTCCGGGCTTTGAAGATGGTCTGGTCGGCGCCAAGGCGGGTGAAGAGCGTGCGCTCGATCTGACCTTTCCAGAGGAGTACCACGCCGAGCAACTGAAAGGTAAGGCTGCTCAGTTCAAGGTTTCCGTTAAGAAAGTGGAAGAGCCTGTACTGCCGGAAGTAAACGATGAGTTTTTTGCCGGTTTTGGTGTGACGGAAGGCGGTGCGGAAGCATTCCGCGAAGAAGTGCGCCGCAATATGGAGCGCGAAGTTAAGCAAGCTCTTTCCAACAAGCTCAAGCAGCAGGTTGTGGATGCGCTGCTGGCTAAGAACGAATTGGAAGTTCCGAAGTCTTTGGTTGCCTCTGAAATTGATCGTCTGCGTCAGGACGCAGTGCGCCAGTTTGGCGGTATGCAGATGGATCCGAAGCAATTGCCGGCTGAACTGTTCCAAGAGCAGGCTCAGCAGCGTGTGAAGACCGGTCTGCTGTTTGCGGAAGTGTCCAAGAAGAACAGCATTCGTCCGACGGCGGACCAGGTTGATGCGAAAATTCGGGAAATTGCTGCTACGTACCAGGAGCCCGAAGAAGTTGTGAAGTATTACAACAGTAATGCAGACCAGCGTGTTGGCATTGAAGCTGCTGTACTGGAAGATCTGGTCGTGGATTATCTGACCAGCCAGGTCAAGGTGAGCGAGCAGAGTGTAAGTTACGAAGACGCAATTAAGAACGTTCGCCAACAGGGCTAGTTCGGGTTTAATTTGCTCCTTCTGTTAGTCTACACTGATGAACAGCCGGCTTCGCCCGGCTGTTTTAGCTTTCATGTCTGGAAAACTGGCATGGCGCTCAAACCGACGCAAGCCCGAATCTGTACACTTGAGAAAGATGCAATTCGCAGTGGGCTGTGCAGTATAACGAGATGACGCATCAAGCGAAGATGGCGCATCTGCAACACGCGCATTGTCAAAATGCACGACCATCTAAATCGGAGAATAACATCGCGATGAGCAAAGGTCTGATTCACGGAGAGTCTTCATTGGTCGCCCCGTCAAATGCATTGGTTCCGATCGTTGTCGAGCAAAGCGCACGTGGCGAACGCTCGTATGATATTTACTCCCGCCTCCTGAAAGAGCGTGTCATTTTTCTCGTGGGTCCGGTCGAGGATCATATGGCAAACCTGGTGGTCGCCCAGTTGCTGTTTCTGGAATCGGAAAACCCAGATAAGGACATTCACCTGTACATTAACTCACCTGGCGGTGTGGTTACTGCAGGGCTGGCGATTTACGACACCATGCAGTTTATCAAGCCTGATGTGTCCACGCTCTGTATCGGTCAGGCGGCCAGTATGGGTGCACTGCTGCTGGCGGGTGGCGCCAAGGGTAAGCGTTACTGTCTGCCGCACTCGCGCATGATGATTCACCAGCCGCTGGGTGGCTTCCAGGGGCAGGCATCAGACATCGAGATCCATGCCCGGGAAATTTTGTCCATCCGCGACAAGCTCAATAAAATTCTGGTACACCACACTGGTCAGGATATTGAAACCATTGCGCGGGACACCGATCGCGACAACTTCATGGATGGCGCTACCGCAGTGAAATATGGGCTGATCGACGCTGTACTTGATAAACGGCCCAGTGCTCGGTAATACTTAGGTAAGCCTTCTCTCTGCAGAGGTGAAATTCCGTTTCCCCGGTTTTTTGCCCCTGTGCAATTCTTTAGTTAGGGGTAGTTTTAATGGCCGATGACAAACACGGTAAAGGAGAAGACAGCGGAAAGCTGCTGTACTGCTCGTTCTGTGGTAAGAGCCAACATGAAGTCAGAAAGCTAATCGCTGGCCCGTCCGTATTTATCTGTGATGAATGCGTTGATTTGTGTAATGACATCATTCGGGAAGAGATTCAGGAAAGTAGCCCCGAGGAGAGTTCTGACCGGCTTCCGACCCCTCAGGAAATCAAGACCACGCTTGATGACTATGTGATCGGACAGGATCGCGCCAAGGTTGTGCTGTCTGTTGCAGTCTATAACCACTACAAGCGGCTGAAGTTCGACGACAAGAAATCGGAGATTGAGCTTGGCAAGAGCAATATCCTGCTGATTGGTCCGACCGGAAGCGGTAAGACCTTGTTGGCCGAAACGCTTGCACGGTTGTTGAATGTGCCGTTCACCATTGCCGATGCGACGACGCTGACGGAAGCGGGTTACGTGGGCGAGGATGGTGAAAACATCATCCAGAAGCTGCTTCAGAAGTGTGATTACGATGTGGAAAAGGCCCAGCGGGGCATTGTCTACATCGATGAGATCGACAAGATCTCCCGTAAATCGGACAACCCTTCCATTACCCGTGATGTGTCGGGTGAAGGGGTGCAGCAGGCGTTGCTGAAACTGATTGAGGGCACTATTGCTTCTGTGCCGCCACAGGGCGGGCGTAAGCACCCGCAGCAAGAGTTTCTGCAGGTTGATACCCGGAACATCCTTTTCATCTGCGGCGGTGCCTTTGCGGGTCTCGACAAGATCATCCGTGATCGCTCAGAGAAGAGCAGTATCGGCTTTTCAGCCGTCGTTAAGAGCAAGGAAGACAGCAAGTCTGTCGGCCAGACGCTTAAGGATGTGGAAACCGAAGATCTCATTAGATATGGCCTCATTCCTGAGTTCGTTGGCCGTTTGCCGGTCATTGCGACATTAGGTGAGCTTGATGAGGATGCACTGATCCAGATTCTGACAGAGCCGCGCAACGCGCTGACCAAGCAGTACGCCAAGCTGTTTGAAATGGAAGGTGTCGAAATTGACTTCCGTGAGGATGCCTTGCGGGCTGTTGCCAAGAAGGCGATGGAGCGGAAAACCGGTGCCCGTGGTCTGCGCTCGATCCTGGAGGGCGTGCTGATGGATACCATGTATTCCGTGCCATCGGACAAGCACATCGCCAAAGTTGTTATCGATGAAAGTGTGATTCGTGGAGATTCAGATCCAATTAAGATCTACGAGAACACGGAGCAGCCGGCGAGGGCGGTTCCAGAAAGTCGGTAACTGAAAAAGGGTCTAAATGACCCTTTTTTTTCGTCTGATGGGCAGGCCTGCTTGGAAATTGGTGGAATGCCCCCATAACCTGTGAATGCGCGCCTGGCGTGCGGACCGCAGGTCTCTCTGCTCTATAATTTGCTTAGGCAATTGGTTGCGCGCATATTCAGACAGACCGGCTGTACTGATCGGACCGTGACCGAGGGGATGCATCACGTAGATCATTGCAGGCGAATCGGTACTAGCTCCACAAATATCATCCATCACGACAATAGCCTTTTCGATGGAGTGGTGGCACTCGGTACCCGGTTGTAAGGTAATGTGACCGGGTAGGACTTCGCAAAAACGGGGTATTTGTATGACTAAAACTGGGAGCGAGGGCATGTCTGCCCAATTCGAAATTCCATTGTTGCCGCTACGGGACGTAGTGGTGTTTCCGCACATGGTTATCCCGTTGTTCGTGGGTCGCGACAAGTCTATTCAAGCCCTCGAATCAGCCATGCAGAACGACAAGGAAATTCTCTTGGTTGCCCAACGCAATCCAGCCGACGAGGATCCCGGTGTTGAGGGGATTTATCGTATTGGAACTGTGTCGACCGTGCTGCAGATGCTGAAATTGCCAGATGGTACGGTCAAGGTGCTGGTGGAAGGTAGCTATCGGGTGGCGATTGAGGACGTCTACTCGGGCGACTACCACAGCGCCATTGTGACGGAGTTCCCGGATGAGGTGCCGGGCGAGCGCGAGGGCGAAATCCTGGTGCGTTCCCTGTTGTCCCTGTTCGAGCAGTACGTGAAGCTTAGCAAGAAGGTGCCGAGTGAGTTGGTTAATTCCATGTCCGGCATAGCGGACCCAGGGCGCCTCGCTGATACCATGGCGGCTCATCTGGAGCTGCGCCTGGATGCGAAACAGGAACTGCTGGAAAAAGTCACGGTTGCCGAGCGTGTCGAGTCGCTTATGGCAAAACTGGAGGGTGAGATCGATCTGCTGCAGGTAGAGCGCCGCATTCGCGGACGCGTGAAAAAGCAGATGGAAAAGAGCCAGCGTGAGTACTACCTGAATGAGCAGATGAAGGCCATTCAGAAGGAAATGGGTGACCTGGGCGAGAATCCCAACGACACCGACGAGCTCGACAAGCGGATCAAAGCCGCTGGTATGCCTGAGGAGGCCCGTAAGAAGGCCGAGGCGGAGCTCAACAAGTTGAAAATGATGTCGCCTATGTCCGCGGAGGCGACCGTTGTTCGCAGCTATATCGACTGGATGGTCAGCATCCCGTGGAAGAAAAAGAGCAAGGTTCGTCATGATCTCGAGAAGGCACGCGAAATTCTCGACGAAGACCATTTCGGGCTTCAGGAAGTGAAGGATCGGATCCTTGAGTATCTGGCCGTCCAAGGGCGTGTGAAGAAGCTGAAGGGGCCTGTCCTGTGTCTGGTCGGACCGCCCGGCGTCGGCAAGACCTCCCTGGGTAAGTCCATCGCCAAGGCGACCAACCGTCAGTACACGCGCATGGCGCTGGGCGGCGTGCGGGATGAAGCCGAAATTCGCGGCCATCGGCGGACCTATATTGGTTCGCTTCCGGGTAAGCTGCTACAGAAGCTCAGCAAGGTCGGCGTGCGTAACCCGCTGTTCCTGCTCGATGAGATTGACAAGATGGGCATGGATAACCGAGGCGACCCCGCTTCGGCTTTGTTGGAGGTGTTGGATCCCGAACAAAACCATACCTTCAACGACCATTACCTGGAGGTTGATTACGATCTGTCGGATGTAATGTTCGTCTGTACCTCCAACTCCATGAATATTCCGGCGCCACTATTGGATCGGATGGAGATCATCCGCATCCCCGGGTATACGGAGGACGAAAAGGTCAATATCGCTCTGCGCTACCTGATTCCAAAACAGATCGAAGCCAATGGGCTCAAGCCCGATGAGCTGGATGTGTCAGAGGACGTGGTGCGTGACATTATCCGTTATTACACGCGGGAAGCCGGTGTTCGCGGATTGGAACGGGAGGTTGCAAAGGTTTGCCGCAAGGTTGTGAAGAACCTGATGTTGAACCCGAGCGGGCCCAAGTCCGTGAAGGTCACGTCCGACATGCTCGAAGACTACCTGGGCGTGCGCAAGTTTAACTTTGGCCGGGCTAGTGAGCAGAATCGTATCGGCTTGGTCACAGGGCTCGCCTGGACCTCTGTTGGCGGCGAATTGTTAACCATTGAATCGGCTACCGTTCCCGGAAAGGGGCGTGTGATCAAGACCGGGTCTCTGGGCGATGTCATGCAGGAGTCGATTCAGGCTGCGTTGACCGTTGTTCGCGGTCGCGCTGCGGTACTGGGTATTGAAAAGGATTTCCAGGATAAGAATGACATCCACATTCACGTACCGGAGGGTGCGACGCCGAAGGATGGTCCCAGTGCCGGTATCGCCATGGTTACCGCCCTGGTGTCGACATTGACCGGTGCGCCCGTGCGTTCCGATGTGGCCATGACCGGAGAAATCACGCTGCGTGGTGAGGTGCTGGCAATCGGCGGGCTGAAGGAAAAGCTGCTTGCGGCCCACCGGGGTGGAATCCGTACAGTCGTGATTCCAGAGGAAAATCGTCGCGATTTGCGCGATATTCCGGACAATATCAAGGCGGATCTCACCATCAAACCGGTCCGTTGGATCGATGAGGTTCTGGAGGTCGCCCTGGAATACGTACCCACGCCGAAAAAGGCGGCGGCCGGTTCGGAGAAGGAAGGGAAGCAAATCAGCGGTAATGGCCCGGAAGCAGGCGAGAGCGGTGATAGGATCAATACGCATTGATCCCTTCGCCGCGCTTGACAGGCTTTCCGGCCTGTTGGTATAAATGAGGCCGTGTCCGGCGCCAGATAAGGGCTGCCGGGCATCGGGGGTTAAAAGAACAAAGCAATAAGACAAAACAGATTTGCTCGCGCTCTCTTCTCTTTTTGTCGGTGTGGCTCAAAGCCTGTTCCTTTGTCACCTTTTTATAATCCAAACGAAATGACCTAAGGGGTTTAGTGTGAATAAGTCCGAATTAATCGATGCCATCGCAGCATCAGCAGACATTTCCAAGGCCGCCGCAGGGCGCGCTCTGGACTCTATGGTTGAGGCGATTACCGGTGCGCTTAAGAATGGTGACCAAGTCACGCTAATCGGCTTTGGTACGTTCGCGGTTAAAGAACGTGCAGCGCGTAGCGGTCGTAATCCACAGACCGGCGAAACGATCAAGATCGATGCAGCAAAAGTGCCCAGCTTCAAAGCGGGTAAAGCACTGAAAGACGCAGTTAACTGAGTCTGACGCGATCTTTGAACAAGATCGCGCACGGGTTTTGGAGCGGTAGTTCAGTTGGTTAGAATACCGGCCTGTCACGCCGGGGGTCGCGGGTTCGAGCCCCGTCCGCTCCGCCAGCTATATGGAGGCGCAACCTGGTTGCGCCTTTTTTGCTTCTGTTGTCGTAATTGTCTGCCCGGGCTATGAGTGCATTGGTCTGGGGTGGCATAAAGGCTGGATGCCAGTTGGCCGGCCATTGGAATTGCTTGATGTGGGGATCGCATGCTTCAGAACATCAGAGATAATGCCCAGGGCACTATCGCTAAAGTTATCGTTTTTCTCATCGCAGTGACCTTCGCCCTGTTCGGTGTGGAAAGCATTGTGGGCGGCTTTCAAGGCGAGCCGGAAGTCGCTTCCGTAAATGGAGAAAGCATTACCGAGTCTGAGTTTGCGCGAGCCGTGGAGCAACGTCGTCGTCAGGTGTTGAGCCAAATGGGGGAGAATGCAGATCCCACCATGATCGATGATGCGCTGCTGAGACAATCCGTACTGGCATTTCTGATCGAGCAGCAGGTGATGCTGCAATCCGCAAAAGAAAAAGGGCTGGTCATCTCCTCAGGGCTGGTTGATCAGTACATCCGCTCCGTTCCCGCTTTTCAGGTAGATGGTCAATTCAATCGTGAAGCCTATGCCGCGACGCTGCGGAGTGTTGGCACGCCGCCTCTCGAGTTTCGCAAGGCGATTGAGCAGGATCTGCTGTTGCAGCAGGATCGCGAAGCCGTACGGATGACGTCATTTGTAATGCCGGGTGAAATCGAGAGCCTGGTTCGGTTGGACCGTCAGACCCGTGACTTCTCCTATCTGTCGATTCCTGCGGCCCGCTTTACTGAAGAGGTAAGCGTTTCGGAGGACGAGATCAAGGCCTACTACGAGGCTAATCGCGAGAACTTCCGCCTGCCTGAGAGGGTGGTCGTGGAGTATCTGGAGCTAGATAAATCTTCTTTGGCCGGCCAGGTCACCGTGAGTGATGAGGCGCTCCAGCAGCGTTATGAGCAGGAAATGGCGCAGGCACAGACCCAAGAGGAGCGTAAGGCCTCCCATATTCTGATCGAATTCAATGATGAGCAATCCGAAGAGCAGGCGCTTGATAAGGCTCAGGAAGTCCAGAAGGAGCTGAACGCGGGTGGCGATTTCGCGGCGTTGGCCGAGAAGTATTCCCAAGACATCGGTTCGGCCAGTGGCGGCGGTGATCTGGGCTACGCAACGGAAGGTGTATTCGTACCAGAGTTTGAAAAGGTGCTCTTCTCTCTGAAGCCTGGTGAGCTCTCTGAGCCTGTAAAAACGGAGTATGGCTACCACCTGATCAAGCTGCAGGACGTGCGCGCGCGTGAGATACCCAGTTTTGAAGAGTTGAAAGATCAGCTGGCGGCAACGTTGCGGGAAGAGCAGGCCGAAGCTCTGTATCTGGACAAAATGGAGCAACTGGCTGACGTCAGTTACGCCGCGTCGGATCTTGAAGAGCCTGCGGCGCAGCTGGGTCTTGAGATCCAAGAGTCTCCTGTTATTGCTCGTGGCGGGAATAATGCTGGCGTGTTTGCCAATCCGCGTGTTCTCCAGTTGGCCTTTTCCGATGACTTGCGGGATGGGCACAACAGTGAGGTCGTAGAGCTTGGGCAGGGCCGGGCGCTGGTGTTGCGCCTGAAGCAGCATTTTGAGCCGGAAGTTCAGCCGCTGGCAGATGTGCAGGCGGATATTCGCCAGACCTTGGTTGCGCAAAAGGCGCTTGAGCAAGCGAGTCGCGTTGGTGGGGAGTTGCTGGCAGAACTGCGTGGCGGCAGTGCGCTGGAAGGTATTGCCGAGAAGGCGAAGGCCGAGTGGAAGAAAGTCGATGATGCACGGCGCAGCCAAGCGGGCGTCCCGTCCGAAGTTCTGCAGAAGGCATTCTCGATGCCACAGCCGGTGCAGGCTTCTGGTGAGGGCGCCACGCCATCAGTTCAGGGCTTCGCATCCGCAGATGGCTCCTACACGCTGATTGCGTTGACGGAAGTAAAGGCTGGTGACCTGGCGAGCTTCAAAGAGGCTGAGCGGGAAACCCTGACCGATATGATTCGTCAGAACGAAGGCGGGCGGGAGTATGCGTTGAAGGCCGAGTTGCTTCGGGAGCAGGCTGAAATCGACCGCAGCTGAACCTGAATCGGATCTTCCAAGGGCCGTCTTCGACGGCCCTTTTTATTGCTCGTTTTTCGCATATGTTCCTAAATTATCAGGGAATGATGGCTTATTTAGATTTGAGTACTAGTTATCTTTCACTTTCAGGCAATTGCTGTATCGTAGCCTCGTCTATCGATTTACCAATTGTTACGAATCTGACAAGTGCACCCATGCACAGGTTGTGCTGCGAGTAGAACACACAGGTTTTAAGCATGTTTTTAATCCTGGCTGGATCACTGTTGACGTTTCATATCGCCAATGAGGCGTTGGTCGTCGAGCCCCACGACAAAGGGGTGGTGGTTTATGAGCAAACCATCAAGAACGGCTTGGCGTTCATCCGGGAAGATGTTGTCGTGGAGCCTGCCAAGGAGCAGCAGTTCCGGAATATCGTTCGGCAGGCTTATGACTACAGTTGTGGATCTGCGGCGCTGACGACGGTATTAGAGCATTACCTGGGACGCACCTTTGGTGAGCGCCAGATCATGGAAGGTTTGCTCCACTATGGCGATGCTGAGCGTATTGTTCAGCAACGCGGCTTTTCCATGCTCGATTTTAAGAAGCTGGTAACTGCGCTGGGTTACCCATCTGGCGGTTTTCGTGCTGAGATTGAGGACCTGGCGGAGTTGGACCATCCGGCTATCGTCCCGATCAATTACGCTGGGTTCAAGCACTTCGTGGTAGTGCGCGAGGTTCGTGACGGCCGGGTGTTTGTCGCTGATCCCGCGATGGGCAATATCAGCTTCACGATTCCGTTATTTGAGGAACACTGGGATCAGAATGTTCTTTTCGTCGTCTTTCCGGGTAATACCAAGCCTGTCGATGGGCTTGAATTGCGAGAAGAAGACCTGCGCTTCATTGATGAACAGACCTTCGCATTAGCAGCCTACCGGGAGTTTCCGCAGTTTAACTGGGGATTCGAGACGCGTATTCGCAACGAACTGGAGCGTCAAAAGAACAACCCGGATGGCACTGTCAACAACACTAACAAGTTCTTGCATTACAGACGCAAGTAAGTCTTTGTAGGTTTCCGATGGAACTTGATCGGTTACAACAAAAATGGCAAAGGAAAGTGGGATGAAGCGTTGGGTAGTATCTTATCTGGCATTTTTTGCTGCAGCTTCCGCATCTCTTCAGGTTGCAGCACAAGAAGCCGCAGACAGCGTAGAGCAGGCGCGGGAAGCCTTGACTCGGCATGAGGATGACGCTGATTCGGCGAAGCAGCTTGAAGAGGTGTTTCAGGCAGCCGAAAAGAACTACTCCCTGCTGAAAAAAGGCGAGTTCAGCCTTACCTACAGCTTCGATTATTCCTACTTTGGCGATCAACGGCTCGATCTCGATATCGATGATAACCGGATTCGCAACATTGACGTGGTTCCGAGCGCCCAGCACACGTTTACCAATACCTTTTCGCTTGATTATGGTCTGCTGAATAACCTGACCATATCGTCGCGCTTTCCCCTGATCAGCAAGTTCGACACGCAGGATGAGCTGGATAATACCGATATCGGCGACGTGAGCTTTACCTTGCGTTGGCAGCCATTTGCTTATGTGCCGGGCAAGATGAGTACCACACTGTTCGGCACCATCAGCACGGTTACCGGCACGAGCCCTTATGAAATTGATGTGCAGCGTCAGCTGTCGACCGGCAGTGGCTATTACTCCTTTTCCGCCGGTGGTAGCTTTTCAAAGGTTCTCGATCCCGTCGTTATCTTCAGTTCGTTGAGCTTCACCTATAACCGTCCGGAAGATGGCCTGAACCAAGTCAGGGGCGCTCGTGTTCTGGATAAAATTGACCCGGGTAGCTCGCTGTCACTCTCCGGTGGTTTCGCTTACTCCCTGACCTATGACGTCTCTTTGAGCATGTCGGCCCAGGAG
>JAEZAA010000178.1 GCA_023430625.1 Pseudomonadota bacterium | reverse complement strand
GCCTCGCCCACTGCAAACGCGGGCGAGGCCGGAGCAGGCTGCCTTAATCCAGCATCAACAAGTCCGCATCCGGATCCTGCAGCAAACCCGCCGTAAACTGCTGAATCCCCCGCTCCGCCTCATCAATTTCCTGAAACCGGGCAATGTGGAACAGCGCCTCGCCCTCATTTACCAGCGGAATGTTGGTACGGCCAATCACGATCCCGTTATAGGGGCTGGTGACCTGCACCTCGCGCGCGCCAAAGGGATCACTGATGGCCGCCAGCACGTCGCCCTTGTGTACCCGCCGCCCCAAAGCCACCAGTTGGCGCATGACGCCATCGCACTGGGCACGCACCCAGGCGGAGTTTTTGGCGATCAACGGCAGGTGTTCCCGGTGGGAGCGCTTTTGCTTAGGCAACATACCGAGCTCCCGCATCACCGAAATGACACCGCGCACGCCGCCCTGGATCGATAACTCGTCAAACCGCAGGGCTTCACCCCCTTCATAGGTGATCACCGGGATGCCGGAGGATTCAGCGACGCTGCGCAGGGAGCCATCTCGCAGCGCCGCATTCAGAATCACCGGCACGCCGAAGGCACGGGCCATCTGTTCCGTGATCGGGTGATCCAGATTGGCCCGTACCTGCGGCAGGTTGGAACGATGGATCGCGCCCGTGTGAAGGTCGATGATGTGGGTCACCTTGTCGATGACCTCGGTCTTGAACAGATGAGCGATCCGCGCCCCTAAAGAGCCTTTTTCGCTACCGGGAAAGCAGCGGTTCAGGTCGCGCCGGTCCGGCAGATAACGGGTCTGCTGAATAAAGCCGAATACGTTGACGATGGGCACGGCGATCAGGGTGCCGCGCAAGCGCCGCACCAGCGAGGTGGCGAGCAGGCGGCGAATGATCTCCACACCGTTGAGTTCGTCGCCATGGATTGCCGCACACACCAGCAGCACCGGCCCGTCCCGGCGTCCATGCAGAACCTGCACCGGAATATGCAGCGGTGTATGGGTATAAAGCTGTGCCACCGGCATATCGATGGACTGGCGCTCGCCGGCGGCGATTTCTACACCACTGATGACAAAGGGGCTTCGCGTCCTGGCCATAGGTCTCCTACCACTGATGACCGAGCCGGGCGGTCTACCCGCGACCGCGGGTCCGGGTCCGCTCCGGCGCGGCGTTACGTTCAATAAACTCGATGATCATGGCCGCCACGTTTTTGCCTGTGGCCGCCTCAATCCCATTCAGACCGGGCGAGGAGTTCACCTCCATCACCAGCGGCCCGCGACTGGAGCGTAGGATATCCACGCCGGCCACGTTCAGCCCGACCGCCTTGGCGGCATCGACGGCGGTCTTGCGCTCGGCGGGGGTGATGCGCACCAGGCTGGCGGAACCGCCCCGGTGCAGGTTGGAGCGGAATTCGCCCTCCTTCGCCTGGCGCTTCATCGCCGCGATGACTTTATCGCCCACCACGAAGCAACGGATATCGGCACCGCCGGCTTCCTTCACGAACTCCTGCACCATGATATCCGCGTCCAGCCCCATGAACGCCTCGATCACGCTTTCCGCCGCCTTGCGGGTTTCCGCCAGCACCACGCCAATACCCTGGGTGCCTTCCAGAAGCTTGATAACCAATGGGGCGCCACCGACCATGTCGATCAGGTCCGGCACATCGTCCGGCGCACTGGCAAATCCCGTAATGGGCAGGCCAATGCCCTTGCGGGACAGCAATTGCAGCGAACGCAGCTTGTCGCGCGCCCGGGTGATGGCCACGGATTCGTTGAGCGGAAACACCCCCATCATTTCGAACTGGCGCAGCACCGCCGTGCCGTAAAAGGTAATGGAGGCGCCGATGCGGGGAATCACCGCATCGAAATCGTTCAGTGCTTCCCCCTTGTAGTGGATCGAGGGATTGCTGGACGCGATGTTCATGTAACAACGCAGAGTGTCGATCACCCGCACCTCATGGCCACGCTTGCGGCCTTCTTCCACCAGACGCTGGGTGGAATAAAGCCGGGGATTGCGCGACATAATGCCGATTTTCATAGAAATGCCCTGTAGGGATTATTCATGCCCCAGCTTCACGGACGCGAGGCTGGTGCGGTAGGAAACAGAAGGATTCACCAACAGCCGGCGACGCATCGCCGTGCGTCCCAGCAGCATCCGAAATTGCATGGTATCCCGGTTGGTCAGGGTCATCTCGATGGGCCACGACTGATCGCCGATCTGCAGCAGGGTCTCGATCACCAGGCGCCGCTCGCGATGCCCACCGGAATCCGTCACCAGACGCTCGTCGATGACAGCCGCATCGCATTCGACCACTTCATTCAAATCATTCTGCAGAGGATGCATCAGAAAACGCACCCGCGGCCCGGACGCACTCTGGTAGCTGTCCACTTCAAAGGCATGGAGTGCCGAGGTCCGCGCCCCCGTATCGATCTTGGCCTTGATGCGGGCAATGCCAAGCCCTGGCAGCGCCACCCATTCCCGCCAGCCCACAATAATCTTGGGGGGCTTGGCCACGATCAGTTTGGCGGGCTTGCCCTCAGCGGAATTGCGGGGCGGATCCAGCGGGCTCACGCGTTCATCTCCGGCTTGCCGCCCGCATCCGGCTGGTCGGTCACCAGGCGAATCGGGAACGGTGCGGTCGCGGAACCGGTATAGAGACTGGTATGCGGGAACGGAATCTCGATATTTTCCTCCTCCAGGCGCTGCTTGATCTTTTCCAGGATTTCACTGCGCGTCACCAGAATCACGTCCTTGCGGACAAAAAACGATAACTGCAGATCCATGGAGGAGGCTCCGAAACCGGTCATGATCACGAAGGGCTTGGGCTCTTCGAGGCAGACCGGATGCTGGGCCACCACATTCAACAGCAGCTCCTTCACCTTGCTGACATTTTCCTTGCGGGCAATCCCCAGCACCAGATCGATACGGCGCAGGGGAAACCGCGTGTAGTTGGTGACGTTGCTCTTGATCAGCGTCTCGTTGGGAATTCGCACGTAGAGATTGTCCACCGTGCGCAACTTGAGCGAGAGCAGATCGATGGACAGAATTTCGCCGCGAATACCCGCCACCTCGATGATATCCCCCACCTGAAACGGCCGCTCGCCCAACAGGAAAAGCCCGCTGATCAGGTTCGACGCCGAGGTTTGCGAGGCAAAGCCCACCGCCACCGACAGCACACCAGCCGCACCCAGCAGCACGCCGATCTCAAAACCCAGCTCTTTCAGGGCCGACATAAAGAACAGGATGAACAGCCCGTAGAACACAAAGCGGCGCAGGATCGCCACATGATGGGGTCCCAACCGCTTGCGCGCAACGTAGGTGATGAACCGGGTCGCCAGCCGTGCAACCAGCAGGCCCACCAGGAACAAACTCAGGGCGCGCAGCCAGGATCCCCATTGCCCCCATGAAAGTACGGCGTCAACGTCGGCCATGCCTCTCCCCGTTAATGACGTGCCTATGAATCAATGAAATGCCCATTAGCCAAACAGGCGGTCAATCGCCTTCACCAGAACGCCCTTGTCCGGCTTCTGGCGGGCGGGCGTGAGTTTCAGGGCGCCGGGCACCTGATTCGGCGCGGCGGCGCCGATTTCGATCTTCGCGCTGGCGGCTTCATCCGCCCGGGTATAGGTCACCGCCGAGGTCCAAAGGGTGCCGTCGACATTGGCATACAGATCCAGCATTGGGATCGGCAGGCTGACCCGCTCCAGGTTCAGCGGCTCCCGCCCGCGATTCAGAATGAGCAGCGGCGTGATGGCACGAAAGGCGCGCGTGGGCAGGGATTCCACGGTCATCCGGGCGGAGGTCATCTCTGCATAACAGAGCTCGCCATCCATGGTGTTGGGTCCCATCCAGGTTTCCGAGGCCAGCTGCACGGGGATATCCCGGGTGAAGGGCGCCCGTGGACTGTCGATCTGTACCTGCACACTGAGAATGCTGCTGACGAATATGGTGGCGCTCTCCCCTGGCGGCAACCAGAGCGGATGATAGGGGCGGATCACCACTGGCTTGTCCGCCAGGACCGGCCAGAGCCGCAAGCCACCACCACTGCGGTTGAGCGAAATCCGCTCCAGGGCCCAGTCACGTCCGGGCAGGCTGAAATTGATCTCGCTCTGCCATTGCCCGCTGTCCGCCTGCTCTTCCTGCCGCACATGGCGTATCTGCCATTCGTGCAGGAGCCGGGTTATGGCCAGTTGAAAGCCGCCCATCGCCAGATGATAGGTTTGCCCCATATCCAACTGAAATTCGCCCCACCAACCGGAATCCACATGACTGAGGGCGGTGCCGCTGGTCGCATCGCGCATATCGGACCTTCATTCTGTACGGGTTAGAGACGTCGGGCTCAGACCGGAGAATCGGACGCCTGGGGCAGGCTTGCAACGAGCAGCCGCACCACCTGGCGGATGGAATCGACCCGCGAAGAGCCGGCATTGTAGGCGGCATGAACATCCCGGGTAAAGCGGGGCGCGCCCTCCACTTCATACAACCTCCCCTGCTCCAGATACGGCTGACACAATGGGGCTGGCAGGTAGGCCGAGCCGCCTTCCGCCAACAGGAATTCCAGTGCCACCCGACCGTGGCTGGTGTGCAATCGCGGTGGCGGCAGGTCGGGAAACGCCCGGTCATGGAGCACACCGAACGACGCACCCCAGTCCACCGAAACATAGGATAGGCGGGGAACGTCCGCCAGTTGGGCACCAGCGGTGGTACTCACCAGCAGCAGGGTCATCTCCATCAGTTTGTGCAGCTCCATGCCGCCGGTCTTGGGCAGGTCATACAACAGCACCAGGTCCAGGCTGTTCTCCAGCAGACGCCGCACCATCAGGTGCTGGTTCGACACATCCGCCCGCAGCACCAGTTCCGGCATGCCCCGGTACAGCAGTGGCAAGCGCTCCTGCAACAGGCTGTCCCACAGCGAGGCCGGCGCGGCAATCGACAGATGGGTGCCGGCATGACGGGTCAGCGCCAGTTCCTGGCGGGCCTGCTCCCAGGCATTGAGCATGGCTTCCGCATGGGGCACCAGGCGTTCGCCGGTCTCGGTGAGACGGATGTTGTTACGCTGGCGGGAGAACAAGGGCGCGCCCACCAGATTTTCGAGCTGCTGGATGCGAACACTGACCGCCGACTGGGTGATGAACAGATTGGCTGCCGCGCGCCCGAAATGCCGGGTGCGGCGGACCTCCAGAAAGGTTTTCAGTAACTCGATATCCATGACGGGCGACTGCTCTTGCCTTGATGGGAATGACTCCCTAGCTTTATGACAGCCAGACGCGGCCGCCGTCAACTCTCGTCGCGAAATCAGCTCCCGCACAGAATGCTTACTCATGCCCCGAACCGGCACCTGCACTTCGACAAGGATTACGGCACCAGCCGCTGAGCGATGCGAAACGGGGGCTTTATTCCTATCCGCCGCCCATCCTGGACCTGAAAAGCAGCCGCGAGCGGGCACTGGCCGCCTTCAGAGCACTGAAGGAGCAGCCGTCGCCCGAGGCGTTGGAGTCGTATTAGGAGCAAAGAGAGTCGTATAAGGAATAAGAACGGAAAGGGCTAGCGCTGTGCGCACACCTTGCAGTGCGGATCGCGCTTGATGCGGAACTCGCGCCAGCTCATGGTCATGGCATCCAGCATCAGGAGCCGCCCCACCAGGGCCTGGCCCAAGCCGGTGAGGATCTTGATGGTCTCCATCGCTTGAACCGAGCCGACAATGCCCACCAAAGGCGCCATGACTCCTGCCTCGGAACAGGTCAGCTGAGCCTCGTCCACCTCGGCATACAGACAGTGGTAGCAGGGACTCTCATCCCGGCGTACATCGAACAGGCTGATTTGCCCTTCCAGGCGGATGGCGGCACCCGAGACCATTGGCTTGCGGTGACGGACACAGGCGGCATTCAAGGCAAAGCGGATGGCAAAGTTGTCGGTGCAATCGACCACCGCATCCACCTGGGCGACCAGCTCATCCAATTGCTCGCCCTGCAGTTCAACCGCCAGGGTCTGGATCTGCACGCCTGGATTCAGGGCAGTCATGCGATCGGCAGCGGAATCCACCTTGAACCGGCCAATATCCGACGTGCCGTGCGCGATCTGGCGCTGCAGATTGCTAAGTTCGATCCGGTCATGATCCGCCAGCACCAGCGTGCCGACCCCGGCCGCCGCCAGATACAGCGACACTGGACTGCCCAACCCGCCAAGGCCAACAATCAGGACGCGGGAATCCAGCAGGCGTTGCTGCCCGGCGATATCGAATTTCGGCAACATGATCTGCCGGTTATAGCGCAGCAATTCCTCGTCCGACAACTCGCGCTCGCTCATGCGCCCTCCCAGCGTCCCAGTGTGACCCGATCCCGGCCGGCATAATCCGCCACCGTTTCTACGGCGACAAAGCCCCCGCTCTCCAATAAGGTGCGCACCGCCTCACCCTGATCGTACCCGTGCTCCAGCAACAGCCAGCCCTGCGCCCGTAGATGAGCCGGTGCGTCACGTAGGATGCGGCGGATATCATCCAACCCATCCTCACCACTCACCAGGGCGGAGCGCGGCTCGAAACGCAGGTCGCCCTGCGCCAGATGCTGATCGCGGGCAGCGATATAGGGCGGATTGGAGGCGATCAGATCGAAGGATTGCGAAGCCAGCTCCGCAAACCAGTCACTTTGCAGTAGCTGCACGGACAACCCGAGCCGCTCGGCGTTGTGTCGGGCAATCGCGAGTGCCCCGGCAGACGCATCGACAGCCCAGACCTCTGCAGCCGGATATTCCGATGCCAGCGCCAGGGCAATAGCGCCGGTGCCGGTGCCCAGATCAAGCACGCGCGTGGATGGCGTCATACGCGCCAGTGCCTGCTCGACCAGAACTTCCGTATCTGCCCGTGGAATGAGGGTGTCGGGCGAGACCTTGAGGGGCAAGGACCAGAACTCGCGCTCGCCGATCAGATAAGCCACCGGCACACCCTGCGCCCGCTGCTCGATCAGTTGATCGAATTGAGCCTGCTGCTCCGGGCTTAATGCGCGCTCCGGCCAGGTAAACAGATAGGTGCGGGATTGGCCCAGCACGAAGCAGAGCAGCACTTCCGCTTCGCGGCGCGCCTCAGTGGCCGCGCCATCGCCAGCGGCGTTCTGCGCCGCCTGCTCCAGGAGTGTCCGCTCCAATCGAACTTGCGCCTGGTGCAGGGCCTGCTGCAGGGTCATCACGGCCGCCTTAGGCTTCCGTCAGGGTAGCGAGCTGTTCGGCCTGATAC